>CANJXW010000015.1 GCA_947478965.1 Candidatus Nanopelagicaceae bacterium
CTTTGATGAAGTTCTAGAACTTCTCTATTTAGGTGGACGTTCTCTTCCTCATGCAATCTTGATGATGATTCCTGAAGCGTGGGAAAACCACACAACGATGAGCCAAGAGCGTCGTGATTTCTATGCCTTTCATGCATCCCTTATGGAGCCTTGGGATGGTCCTGCCTGCGTTACCTTTACCGATGGTCACCAAGTTGGTGCAGTGCTCGATCGCAACGGACTTCGCCCTTCACGTTATTGGGTGACAGATGATGGCCTTGTCGTTCTTGCAAGTGAAGTCGGTGTTCTTGATTTCCCGGCCGAGAAGATTGTTCGTAAAGGCCGTCTTCAGCCAGGCAAGATGTTCTTGGTAGATATTGAAGCTGGTCGCATCATCGAAGATGATGAAATTAAAGATCAACTTGCAACATCTGCGCCCTATGGAACATGGCTTGAAGATGGAATCATGAAGTTAAGCGATCTTCCTTCACGCGAACATATTATCTATCCTCACTCATCTGTTATCCGTCGCCAGAGAGCATTTGGATACACCGAAGAAGAACTCCGCATCCTTGTTACTCCTATGGCTAAGAACGGTATGGAAGCCCTTGGATCAATGGGAACTGATTCACCGATAGCCGCGCTCTCTGAAAAGCCACGCCTTCTCTTTGATTATTTCTCGCAGCTCTTCGCACAGGTCACAAACCCACCACTTGATGCAATTCGCGAAGAACTTGTTACAAGTCTCGGTGGATCGATTGGTCCAGAACATAATCTTCTCGACCCAGGTCCTGCATCGTGTCGACAGATTTCACTCGCATTCCCTGTCATCGATAATGATGAGCTTGCAAAAATTATTCACGTTAACGCTGATGGTGACTATCCCGGCCTTGAAGCCTATGTTGTTCGAGGACTCTTCCCCGTGAAAGGTGATGGAAATACTCTTCACACCCGCTTAGAAGAAATTAAACGGGAAGTGTCTGCCGCTATTCAAGAAGGTGCACATATCATCGTTCTCTCAGATCGAGATGGCGATGCTGAAGATGTACCTATCCCTTCACTCTTGCTCACCGCAGCAGTGCATCATCACCTCATCCGCGAAAAGACTCGCACCAACGTTGGACTCGTTGTTGAAGCCGGCGATGTCCGTGAAGTTCACCATGTCGCACTTCTCATCGGTTATGGTGCAGCAGCAGTAAATCCATACCTCGTAATGGAAAGCGCTGAAGACCTTGTTATCCAAGGCGTCATTACCGGAATTACTCCTGAGAAAGCCGTTAAAAATGTGATCAAGAGCCTTGGGAAAGGCGTACTCAAGGTGATGTCAAAGATGGGTATCTCAACGATTGCCTCGTACACGGGCGCTCAAGTATTTGAAGCGATCGGTTTATCTCAAGATGTCGTTGATGAATACTTCGTCGGTACAACATCGCGCCTTGGCGGAATTAGCCTCGATGTCATCGCGCAAGAGACGCTTGCACGCCACCACATTGCATACCCACCTGGTGGAGAAATTCCTGGAACTAAACGCTTACCTATTGGCGGGGAATACCAATGGCGCCGTGATGGCGAGCCACACCTTTTCAATCCAGAGACAGTGTTTACTCTCCAGCATTCAACTCGTTCAAAGCGATATGACGTCTTTAAGCGTTACACAGGCCTTGTCAACGAGCAGAGCAAAGCTTTGATGACACTTCGCGGACTCTTTACCTTCAATGGACAAGAGCGCACACCAATTTCTATCGATGAAGTCGAATCAATTTCATCCATCGTTAAACGTTTTTCAACGGGCGCTATGTCGTATGGATCTGTTTCGCAAGAAGTTCATGAAACGCTAGCAATTGCGATGAATCGACTTGGTGCAAAATCAAATACTGGCGAGGGCGGGGAAGACCCAGCGCGTTATATCAAGATGGAAAATGGCGATTCCAAACGCAGCTCCATCAAACAGGTTGCTAGTGGAAGATTCGGCGTTACAAGTGATTACCTTGTTAACGCAGATGATATTCAAATCAAGATTGCTCAAGGCGCAAAGCCTGGAGAAGGCGGTCAACTACCTGGCAACAAGGTCTATCCATGGATTGCAAAGGTTCGGTATTCAACTCCTGGCGTAGGTCTCATCTCACCTCCTCCTCATCACGATATTTACTCCATCGAAGATCTTGCGCAACTCATCCACGATCTTAAGAATGCAAATAAGAATGCACGTATTCACGTCAAACTTGTCGCTGAAGTTGGAGTTGGAACTGTTGCTGCTGGCGTCAGTAAAGCTCACGCAGATGTTGTCCTTATCTCTGGCCATGATGGCGGAACAGGGGCATCACCACTGACTTCACTCAAGCATGCAGGCGCGCCATGGGAGCTCGGTCTTGCCGAGACCCAGCAAACGCTCTTGCTTAACAATCTGCGTGATCGCATCGTCGTTCAAGCAGATGGACAACTCAAGACTGGGCGAGATGTCGTTATTGCAGCGCTTCTTGGCGCAGAAGAATATGGCTTTGCAACTGCGCCGCTCGTTGTATCAGGATGCGTAATGATGCGCGTCTGTCACTTGGATACATGTCCCGTCGGCGTTGCAACGCAGAACCCAGAACTACGCAAGCGTTTTACCGGAAAGCCTGAATTTGTTGAAACCTTCTTTGAATATATTGCAGAGGAAGTTCGAGAGATTCTTGCATCACTTGGATTTAAGACTCTCCAAGAAGCTATCGGACACGTCGAATATTTAGATACTCGCGATGCGGTAAATCACTGGAAGGCGAGTGGTTTAGACCTCTCTCCACTCTTGGTGCGACCTGATGTTCAATCAGCTCTCCATCAAACAGTTGTTCAAGATCATGGTCTAGCTGCTGCACTTGATAACACATTGATCGAATTAGCAGATGCTGCGCTAAATGATCGACAGGAAGTTCGAATCGATCTTCCTGTACGTAACGTCAATCGCACGGTCGGCACCATGCTCGGAGCCGAGATTACTCGTCGCTTTGGAGCAGAGGGACTTCCCCTCGGAACGATCGACATCACCCTTCATGGATCTGCAGGACAATCACTCGGCGCGTTTATTCCGCGCGGTCTATCACTTCGTCTTTATGGAGATAGCAATGACTATGTAGGTAAGGGAATATCTGGCGGACGAGTAATTGTTCGACCAGATGAACGCTCTACCTTTGCATCGCACCTCAATGTCATCGCCGGAAACGTTATTGGGTATGGCGCGACATCAGGTGAGATCTATATTCGCGGCCTCGTAGGAGAACGTTTCTGCGTGCGTAACTCTGGAGCAACGGCAGTTGTAGAGGGCATCGGAGATCATGGTTGTGAATACATGACCGGTGGAAACGTTGTTGTACTTGGCAAGACAGGTCGAAACTTCGCTGCAGGAATGTCAGGTGGTCGAGCATTTATTCTTGATCTCGATCCTGCTCAAGTTAACTCCGATATGGTCGATATCTTGTCGGTGCCACAAGATCAGATCGAACCTCTCAAATCGATAATCTCCGACTTCTTTACCGAGACAGGTTCTGAAGTTGCACAAGAAATCCTCGATACATGGAGCACTTCACTTTCTCGAATCTCTCTCGTGATGCCACGTGATTACGCACGTGTACTCGCAGCGATCGAGCGAGCTACACGTGATGGTTTACCGGTTGACCAATATGTAATGGAGGTTGCAGCTCATGGCTGATCCAAAGGGTTTTCTCACAACTCCACGTGAGCTTCCAAAGCGACGTCCAGTTGACGTTCGAATTCAAGATTGGCACGAGGTCTACGAGCCACAGAGCTTTGCTCATCTTCAATCACAAGCAGGACGCTGTATGGATTGCGGCATTCCCTTCTGTCACCAGGGTTGCCCACTCGGCAATCTCATCCCCGAGTGGAATGATCTGATCTGGCGCGGAGATAAGACTGAAGCGATCCATCGCCTGCATGCTACAAATAACTTTCCAGAATTTACTGGTCGCCTCTGTCCCGCTCCCTGCGAAACCGCGTGCGTAGTCGGAATTAACGCAGATGCAGTGACGATCAAACAAGTTGAACTTCGTACGATTGAAGAGGCTTTCAGTGCAGGTGATGTAAAACCTCTTGCACCTGATCGCATAACAGGGAAAACGGTTGCAGTCATTGGATCAGGGCCAGCAGGGCTTGCCGCCGCGCAACAACTCACGAGAGCAGGTCACACAGTGGTCGTCTATGAGCGCGCAGATAAAATTGGTGGGCTACTTCGATATGGCATCCCTGAATTTAAAATGGAGAAAAATATTTTAGATCGCCGTCTCAACCAGATGGAGAAAGAGGGAACTCGTTTCCGTCCTGGAGTCAATGTCGGTGAGGAAATTACAGGTAGCCAACTTCGTACCAAATACGATGCAATTGTTCTTGCAATCGGTGCGACGCAGTGGAGAGACCTTCCTATCAAGGGACGCGAAAATAAAGGCGTCTACCAGGCGATGGAGTTCTTGCCATGGGGCAACAAGCAAGCGCTTGGCGAAACCACTAATCCGGATATCTCTGTGACAGGAAAGCACGTTGTAATTCTTGGTGGGGGAGACACTGGTGCAGATTGCCTCGGTACATCTATTCGCCAAGGAGCAGCAAGTGTTACGCAATTGGAAATCATGCCTCGTCCAAGTGATGAAAGACCATCCACTTCGCCATGGCCGACATATCCAATGATCTATCGCGTATCGAGCGCGCATGAAGAGAAAGACAATCGTATTTTCTCTGTAAGTACTGAAGAATTTATTGGCGACGGCGAGGGAAATCTTAAAGCTCTCAAGATCGTTGAGACTAAGATGGTGGATGGAAAGTTCGTTCCAGTACCAGGTACAGAGCGCGAACTTCCTGCGGATTTTGTCTTCCTAGCAATGGGATTTACAGGGCCTGAAAAATCACCACTTCTTGAGCAACTCGAGGTAGAACTCGATGATCGAGGAAATATCAAGCGTAACGATAAGTACGAAAGTACAGCTGAAGGGGTATTTATCGCCGGAGATGCAGGTCGAGGTCAATCCTTGATCGTTTGGGCTATCGCTGAAGGGCGAAGCGCAGCAGCTGGTGTTGATACATATCTAGAAGGCGAAACTCAGTTGCCAGCCCCAATTGAACCAACTGCACGTCCGTTGATGGTTTAACACGTAATACATAAGAGAAAAGGTATATAAATGCGTCGCGCCAAGATTGTTTGCACCATGGGTCCAGCTGTTGACTCACCTGAAAAAGTTCGTGAGCTCATCGCTGCCGGAATGAATATGGCGCGACTTAACTTGTCACATGGATCATACGAAGAGCACCAGATGCGCCTTGATCGCGTCCGCGCCGCAGCTGCTGAAGCTGGGCAAGCTTGCGCAATTCTCGTTGACCTTCAAGGACCAAAGATCCGCCTTGCGCGGTTTAAGAGTGGACCACATGATCTTTCTCGTGGAGATATCTTTACGATCACAACTGATGAAGTCGAAGGCACGAAGGATCGAGTCGGAACTACCTATAAGGTCTTACCTGGGGATTGTAAAAAAGGCGATCGCATTCTTATCGATGATGGAAAAGTAACAGTTGAGGTTGTTGAAGTAACTGGAACAGATGTTATTACTAAAGTGATCGAGCCAGGTGCAGTAAGCAACAATAAGGGAATTAATCTTCCAGGCGTTGCAGTGTCGGTGCCAGCGTTGTCAGAGAAAGATATCGATGATCTTCGTTGGGGCCTTCGCGCTGGCGCTGATTTCATTGCACTCTCATTTGTACGTAGCGCTGAAGATATTAAAGATGTTCATCAGATTATGGATGAAGAAGGAATTCGCGTTCCTGTCATCGCAAAAATTGAAAAGCCACAAGCTGTTGCAAACCTTGCTGGAATTATCGAAGCTTTCGATGGCATTATGGTTGCGCGCGGTGATCTCGGTGTTGAACTACCGATTGAAGATGTGCCACTTGTGCAAAAGATGTGCGTTGAACTTTCTCGCGATGCTGCAAAGCCAGTCATCGTTGCAACACAGATGCTCGATTCAATGATCAGCAATTCGCGCCCTACGCGCGCAGAAGCAACTGACTGCGCAAACGCTGTGCTCGATGGCGCAGATGCTTTGATGCTCTCTGGAGAAACCAGCGTTGGAGAATTTGCGATTGAAGCGGTACAGACAATGGCTCGCATTATTGCTAAGACCGAAGAAGGTGGGCTTGATCGAATCCGTCCTCTGAAGAACTCTCCTCGCACCAAGGGTGGAGCAATCACCAAGGCAGCGACAGAAGTAGGTGCAATCGTTGGCGCAAAATACCTCGTCGCCTTTACAACAAGTGGTGATTCTGCGCGCAGAATGTCTCGTCTTCGCTCACCTATTCCGATTTTGGCGCTGACCCCTGATTCAGGGACATATAACCGCCTCGCTCTCTCGTGGGGTGTTGAATCTGTGATCGCAGAAGTAGTCGTGAATACCGATGCAATGGTTAAGCAGGTTGATGCCATTCTTATCGAGAGTAAGCGAGCAAGCGTGGGCGAGACGGTCATGATCGTCGCCGGTTCGCCTCCTGGAATTCCTGGCTCTACAAATGCAATGCGCGTTCACGTTGTGGGCGATGCAGTGGGTGGCGTAGCTCCGGCTTACCGTTAAGATAAGCCCTGTCGATAGAAATATCGACCTTGCCTCGGTACTCCAACGGTAGAGAGGGCAGTCTCAAACACTGCATAGTGTCGGTTCGAATCCGACTCGAGGCACATGACAGAACACCTCAACGCTGGGAACCCTGCGCCTATTCGAATCCTGGTTGCAGAGGATGAAGCGCTGATCCGAATGGATCTCGTCGAGATGCTTACCGAGTCCGGGTATGAGGTAATCGCGCAAGCATCTGATGGTGCGCAAGCAATTGAATTGGCAGAGCTCCATAAACCCGATCTCGCAATTCTCGATGTGAAAATGCCGGTGCTCGATGGAATTTCAGCAGCGGAGAAAATCATCGCGATTGCTCCTGTCTTAATGTTGACTGCATTTAGCCAGCGCGAATTAGTTGATCGAGCGCGCGATGCTGGAGTTATGGCCTATGTTGTTAAGCCGTTTTCAATTGGTGACCTTATCCCTGCGATTGAAATAGCCATTAGCCGCCATCGGCAGATGAAATCCCTGGCTGAGGAGGTTCAAGATCTCCATGAGCGCCTTGAGACTCGCAAGATCATCGATCGAGCCAAAGGGATTTTGATGCAAGCTCTCAACCTCTCAGAACCCGAGGCATTTTCATGGATTCAGCGAGCTGCTATGGATAGGCGCCTGACGATGAAGCAGGTAGCCCAGGCGGTCATTTCACCGGATGCCGTCCCTCAGTAATTACCCAGCAAAAATCTTTTCGAGGCCAAATTTTCTCCAGATCTGGGGCGAAGGTGCAGCCAATATTTACCCAAAATTTACAAATCAGGGCCTAAAAAGCCTTGTGAGGCCAGTCTTGCACCCTTAAACTTTCAGCCTCCCTGTCCCGGGACACATGTAAGAAAAAACAGGAAGGCACTACTACATGAACAAGAAGATTCAAGGTGGCGTAATTGCTGCACTTGCACTCGCTCTTAGCTTCACACTGAGCGCTTGCGGTGGCGGTTCAAATACCATCAAGATTGCATACCAAGGCCCACTTAGCGGTGGAGAAGCACAAACAGGAACTGACGAGCAGAATGCAGTCAAGTTCGCAATTGAGCTCTACAACGCAACAAACCCAGACAAGTTGATTGAACTCGTTTCAGCCGATGATCAGGGTGACGGAACAGTTGCAGCTGGAGTAGCTCCAGGAATTGCAAATGACAAAGATATCGTTGCTGTTGTTGGACCTGCATACTCAGGCGCAACAATCGCTTCACTTCCATATTACAAAGAAGCAGGAATGCCTCTTATCTCTCCATCTGCAACAAAGGTGTCACTTACAGATCCATCAGTTGCAGGCGAATTCGGCGGACCAGTTTTCCACCGTATTCCAGCTACAGATAAGATCCAAGGTCCAGCACTTGGCAAGCTAGCTATTTCAGGCATTGCAGCTCCAAAGGTTTTCGTTATCGATGACCAGAGCGCATACTCAGTAGGACTCGTTGAATACCTCACACCTTCATTGCCAGCTGGTTCACTTGTTGGAACAGATAGCACGAAGAATGACACAGCCGATTTCGCAGCAACAGTTGCAAAGGTCAAGTCAACAGGTGCAAATGTAGTTATCTACACTGGCTACTATTCACAAGCTGCAGTTCTTGTTAAGCAGCTTCGCGATGGTGGATACAAGGGTATCTTCGCGGGCGGCGACGGAGTTCTAAACTCAGAGTTCGCAGTCTTGGGTGGAGCAGCAGCTGAAGGCGCACGCCTTACAGGTGCAACAGTTCCTCTCGGAGAGCTTTCAGCTGATTTGGCTGCAAAGTTCAAGGAGTCACAGGGCGTTGAGCCAGGTGTTTACGCAGCAGAGTCATTCGATGCAGCAAATATCATCATCGAAGCGATCAAGGCTGGAAATACAACTCGTGAGTCAATCATGAAGTTCATCAAATCTGTTTCATATGTAGGCGTTGGCGGACAAGCCATCTCCTTCGATGCAAACGGAGATTCGACTCTTGGCTTCATCAACGGCTTTGAAGTTAAAGCTGGCAAGGTGACAAGCCTAGGAGCCGTCAAGTAACTAGAAATCTCTCCGTGGCAACACGGAGAATCTCTTTTTATATTGCGCTACCGCGCTAAAGTTCGTTTATGTCAGCGAGTACCTTAGGGGAAGCCCCTAAGGTACTCGCTACATATA
>CANJXW010000016.1 GCA_947478965.1 Candidatus Nanopelagicaceae bacterium
TGAATCTCACCGCCAGGACAACCGGTAGTTGCAATCAAACCATCTGCATATTTTGAAAGTAGTTCGCGATCCATGCGTGGCTTGTAGTAGTAACCCTCAAGCGAAGCGAGTGAAGAAAGACGGAAGAGGTTTGCAAGGCCATGGTTATTTTCGGCAAGGATCGTCATATGTGTATATGCACCACCGCCTGAAACATCGTCTTCGCCGCCATCGCCCCATTGAATACGTTTCTTATCGAGGCGCGATTCTGGAGCAACGTAGGCTTCGATTCCAATAATTGGTTTTACGCCAGCTTTAGTTGCTTGCTTATAGAAATCAAAGGCGCCGAAGACATTGCCGTGATCTGTCATGGCAATCGCCGGCATTTCAAGGCGAGCAACTTCATTGACGAGATCGCCTACGCGGGCCGCTCCATCGAGCATGGAATATTCAGTATGAACGTGCAGGTGCACAAAGGAGTCACGAGAGTCAGCCTTCTTCGCTGGGGTTATATTTTCTAGTGACACAGTTGCTGAGATTAGTCGTTACGGAAGAACTGCGTCGGAAAGCAACGCCAGAGAAGCCTGTAGGTCAGGTGCATATGGAGCGTTGAAGACCATCGCTTCGCCTGTGACGGGATGGTTAAAGCGAAGTTCTAGCGCGTGAAGCCACGGACGAGACATCTGAAGGGATTTTCCAAGGACAGGATCTGCGCCGTATGTGGTATCTCCCACAAGTGGATGGTTGAGAGCTGAGAAGTGAACGCGAATTTGATGAGTGCGTCCGGTTTCAAGTTCTACCTTTACAAGTGAGACAGAGCGATAGAACTCGATGACTTCGTAATGAGTAATGCTCTCTTTACCTTCTGCCATCACCGCAAAGCGATGATCTTCCTTTGGGTGGCGATCAATAGGTGCATCGATCGTTCCTGTTGTGGGATCCATATGACCTTGAACAAGAGCGTGATAAATTTTTATGACATCGTGTTCGCGGAACATTTCTTTAAGTTTTACATAAGCACGATCGCTCTTTGCAACAATCATCAACCCGCTTGTGCCCACATCAAGGCGATGAACAATTCCTGCTCGCTCTGCTGGCCCCGAAGTTGAAACGGTATATCCAGCGGCCGTGAGTGCGCCAACAACTGTTGGCCCCATCCATCCTGGACTTGGGTGTGCTGCGCAACCAACTGGTTTATCGACAACGATGATGTGATCGTCATCGTAAACAACGCGCAGTCCTGCAAGAGGCGTCACGGGAATCGGATCTTGGTTAAGAGGTTCAGGCATTAATACTTCAATAATTTGTCCGGCAAGAACGCGCTCGGATTTTTGCATGGCGCGACCGTCAGTGGTGATATCGCCATCTTCGAGAAGTCGAACGATGGTGGTGCGAGAGAGTCCAAGTACGCGTGTGAGGGCGCTATCGATTCGCTCGCCTTCAACGCCCTCGGGGACGCTGAGGGTTCGTAGATCTCTAGACATGCTCACTTACTCTCTTTTCATCTCTTTTTCCTATATAGGAAGGGTGTAAATCTCTAACTTTTTTTTAGCTACTCTTACGATTCGCGGCTATCGGTGGGATATTTCGAATCGAAAGAACAATTGCGATACCTGCTGCCACCACAATAGCGCTATCTGCAAGATTAAATATCGGCCACTTAGGAAGTTCGATCCAATCGATCACGTGACCTCTGAGAAAACCTGGCGCACGAAAGGTTCGATCGGTGAGGTTGCCGAGAACTCCACCAAGTACAAGGCCCAGAACCCAGCTCCAGCCCCGAGAAGTAATCCGTGGTGAGAAGTAAATAATCCCCACAAAAACTAGGAGGGCAAAGAGGGAAAAGAAAATGGTGGCGCCTTCGGCAAAACTAAATGCAGCCCCAGGATTTCTGACGAAGGTTAATCGAAGAAAATTTCCGATAACTTTGATCGGTTGACTTGTCGAAAGATTATTAAGAGCCCAAACCTTTGTTGATAAATCTGCAAGCCATACTAGGCCGGCGAGGAGATAGATTCTCTTGAGGTGAGTTGAGGGAAACTTTTCGCCAAGCACCTTAGCGGCGCTCTTCTTTCTGCTTGCAGATCATGCAGAGAGTTGCGCGTGGGAAAACTTGAAGGCGTGCTTTACCAATCGGATTGCCGCACTCTTCACAATTGCCATAGGTTTTATTCTCAATGCGCTCTAGCGCGCGTTCTGTCTGAAGAACCATATCTCGCGCATTGATAACAAGTGACATCTCGTGTTCACGCTCAAAGGTCTTTGTGCCTGAATCTGCTTGATCATCGCCTGCGCCTTCTCCGGATTCAGCGATGAGTTCTTCCATTTCGCTTTCAACATGAGCTAGTTCAGTTCGAAGACGAGAAAGTTCTTTTGTGATTTCAATCTTCATCGCCTTGAGTTCTGCAGGCGACCATGGCGCTTCTCCATCGAGAGCTGTCACAGGAGTGGGAGCTGCCTTAATTGGTTTGAGCGGCGCAGCTTTCTTGCCGGTTCTAACGGGACGAGCAGGAGGTGGCATCACAAGGCGACGTTCTTCAACAATCGGCACAACTACAGGAGCTACGACCGTTGCAACGCTCACTGTCTGAGATTTCTCATCAACTGTCAGCGTGGTCTTTCCGGCTTTAGTTGGAAATGGACGAACAGGGGCTTTCTTGGCAACTGCTTTGGTTGCAGGGGCTTTGGTTGCAGGGGCTTTCTTGGCAACAGCTTTCTTTGCAACAGCCTTGGCTGGGGCTTTCTTAGCGACAGCCTTTTTGGCAACAGCCTTGGTTGGGGCCGCCTTAGCTACCGCCTTTTTGGCAGGGGCCTTGGCAGCGCTCTTGGCGCTCTTGGCTGGTGAACTTTTTCCTGGCACGCCGCGCACCTTATTCTCTTTTAGGGCCAAGACCAACTTTGCCACTCTCCTTCTGCGGCGAAATCTTTCCAGTTACCTAGATTAGACTCGCCCTCTTATGACATTCCGCCCAATTCCTGCGCAGATCGACCTCCCCGCGATGGAGAGGACAATCCTAGATTTTTGGAGCCGTAACGGCATCTTCGAAGAGAGCGTGAAATCTCGTGAGGGGTCTACCCCGTGGACCTTCTATGAAGGACCACCTACCGCAAATGGAATGCCTGGAACTCACCACATTGAGGCTCGAGTCTTTAAAGATGTTTTCCCTCGTTATCAAACGATGAAGGGTAAATATGTAACGCGCAAAGCTGGGTGGGATTGCCACGGCCTTCCTGTCGAAATTGCAGTAGAAAAAGAACTTGGCTTTGCAGGTAAGGGCGATATTGAAAAATATGGCATCGCAGAATTTAATGACAAATGTCGTGACTCTGTTACGCGACATGTTGGAGCATTTACAACGATGACCAACCGTATGGGTTTTTGGGTTGACTTCGATCAAGCGTATTGGACGATGGCTCCAGAATATGTTGAGAGCGTGTGGTGGAGCCTTAAAGAGATTTGGAAGAAGGGCCTGCTTGTTCAAGATCATCGCGTTGCCCCATATTGCCCGCGATGTGGCACAGGACTTTCAGATCACGAACTTGCACAAGGGTATGAAACAGTTGTCGACCCATCTGTCTATGTTCGCTTCCCTGTTACATCAGGTGAGCTCGCCGAAATCGGCGCTGCGCTCTTGGTATGGACAACTACTCCGTGGACACTCGTCTCAAATACAGCGATCGCAGTTCATCCCGATGTTAAGTACGCCGTTGTCGAAGTTACCCTTGAAGATAAAGTAGAAATTCTCGTAGTCGCAGAGCCACTTCTCTCTTCGCTTTCGGGTGAACTCAAAGTCCTTAAAACAATCCTTGGAAAAAATCTTGAGCGAACGACATATTCACGCCCCCTTGATCTCATAGAGATTCCAGATTCACATTTCGTTGTTCTGGCTACTTATGTGACAACGGAAGATGGAACGGGTTTAGTTCACCAATCCCCTGCCTTTGGCGCAGATGACTTACTTGTTTGTCGCTCTTATGGATTGCCTGTAGTAAATCCGATTGCGCCAGATGGAACTTTCCTACCTGAGGTTCCACTCGTTGGCGGAGTTTTCTTTAAAGATGCAGATAAGGCTCTTGTGAAAGAGTTGAAATCTCGTGGCGTGCTCTACAAGCACGTCCCCTTTGAGCACCCCTATCCACATTGCTGGAGATGTCACACCGCACTTATTTATTATGCGCAACCATCTTGGTATATCCGCACAACATCGATTAAAGATGCGCTCATTCGCGAGAATGAAAATACCGATTGGCATCCAGAGACGATCAAAACAGGACGATACGGTGATTGGCTCAATAACAATATTGACTGGGCGCTCTCTCGTAACCGTTATTGGGGTACGCCGCTTCCCATCTGGCGCTGCGAAAATAAACATGAAATCTGCGTAGATTCTCTTGCTGAACTTGGTCAACTAGCAGGACAAGAACTCAGCAACCTTGATCCTCACCGTCCTTTTGTTGATGACATCACCTTTGCTTGCAGTGAATGTTCTCAAACAATGACGCGAGTACCTGAAGTAATTGACTGCTGGTATGACTCCGGTGCGATGCCCTTTGCTCAATGGGGCTATCCACATAAGCCGGGATCAGTTGAGAAATTTAAAGCTGCATACCCTGCAGACTTTATCGCCGAGGCGATCGACCAGACTCGTGGTTGGTTCTACACCTTGATGACAATTGGAACCCTTGTCTTTGATCAAAGTTCATATAAGAGCGTCCTGTGTCTTGGCCACATTTTAGATAAAGATGGCCGCAAGATGAGTAAGCACTTAGGAAATGTTCTCGAACCTATCTCGTTGATGGATCAACATGGCGCCGATGCAGTTCGCTGGTACATGCTCGCAGCCGGTTCACCATGGGCTGCTCGTCGCGTGGGCCACGATGCAATTAGCGATGTCGTCCGAAAAACACTTCTTACGTATTGGAACACCATTTCTTTCCATACTTTATATGCGCAAGCATCTAATTTCGATCTTTCCAAAACACCAGCTCCTCAAGATCGCTCGTTGATGGATCTGTGGATTCTGAGCGAACTCAATATCCTTATTGAAGAAGTCGATCAGGCATATGCAGATTTTGATTCTCAAAGCGCAGGTCGCGCACTTGCTCGATTTATTGATGACCTATCCAATTGGTATGTCCGCAGATCGCGTCGACGTTTCTGGGATGGAGATGCTGCAGCACTCGGAACGCTTCATGAATGCCTCGTTGCGCTGACTCAACTTCTCTCACCTATGGTTCCTTTTATTACCGAACATGTCTGGCAAGAACTCGTTATTCCCGCAGACTCACACGTTGCTCGCTCTGTTCATTTGACCGATTTTCCTATCGCAGATACATCGCTGATCAATAGATCCTTAAGTAACCAGGTTGCTATGACTCGCCGCGTCGTAGAACTCGGACGCTCTGCTCGTGCAGAATCTGGAATCAAGATTCGCCAGCCACTTGGTCGTGCACTGATTTCAGCCCATGGGTGGTCGGATCTGCCAGATGACATGAAGGCGCAGATCGCAGATGAACTCAACGTTATTGATCTTGCAGATATCGCCGATGCCGATGGCGATCTCGTCGATATCTCAGTCAAAGCAAACTTCAAATCACTCGGTGCAAAGTTTGGCGCACAAGTTCAAGCTATCGCCAAAGAAATCGCTGCTCAAGATGCCACCGCCCTTGTCAAGGGTCTTCGCACAACGGGTACTGCCACTGTTGGTACATGGGAGATTGATATTGCAGATCTCGTTATCACCGAAGTTCCCAAGAGTGGCTGGATGGTTGCAAGCCATGATGGCGAATCGGTCGCACTTGATTTGGCCCTTACCCCAGCCCTGGTTGAAGCGGGAATGGCCCGTGAGGCGATCCGATTTATCCAGGAGCGACGAAAGAGCGATGGCTTAGAAATTGCCGATCGCATTAACGTTACATGGAACTCTCATGAAGAGTCCGCAACAGCGATTACTGCAGAACTCGACCACATTTCGCAGGAAGTTCTCGCCGTTACTTTTAAGCGCGATGAGAGCATTGCATGTGGCGATAATGAACTTGGACTAGAAGTAGTACTCGTTAAGGCGTAAAAGTAAACCTTAGAAAATTGTTACGACGAGTTGCTCTGCAAGTCTAATTGCAATTAAGAGAACGATAAAAGATAGATCGAGTGAGACTCCACCAAGGCGAAGTGGTGGAACGAAACGTCCCACAAACTTCATAGGTGGATCTGTCACAAGGTAGATAACTTCAAAGACAGAAATCAGGAAAGAATTTGGACGCCAATTGCGCGCAAAAATTCGGACGTAATCGATGATGAGTCGGATAAAGAGAGCATATTTAAAGATCTCTAAAATCTGAATGAGGGCTGTTGCAACCATAGAAAGTTAAATCAGCTCTGGTTAAAGAAACTGGCTTGCGCTGCGGCAGTCTTATCTTCGCTGCTTACATTGACGTTAGCTGGTGAGAGAAGAAATACTTTATGACTGACGCGTTCAATGCGACCATGAAGTCCAAAAACAAGTCCACTTGCAAAGTCCACAAGGCGCTTGCGTTCTCCTTCTTCCATGTCATCTAGGTTAATGATGACTGGATTTCCTTCGCGGTAATGCTCACCCATTTTGCGCGCTTCGCTATAGGAGCGAGGTTGCAAGGTAATGATGTGATACGCAGAATGTGTGGCGACCTCAGGTGCAAGCTGCATAGAAGATCCCACAACGGTCACGCCACTGCGTTCGCGGACTGGACGTAGATTCTCGCGCGAAACTTTCTCGACGGCGCGAATAGGTGATCCTTCGACTTGGGTAGTTTCCTCAGAATCAATAAGGCCGAGGTAACCCATCATTTTATTAAGTGCAGACATGTATCAAGGTTACTGGGGGTAAGTTCTGGGACCGAGGATTGAACTACCAACTCGTATATGTGTCGCACCGTGGGCGATAGCGCTTTCAAAGTCACCGCTCATCCCAATGGATAGTCCTGTCGCGTGCGAAAAGGTGCTGAGAAATTTCTGATGAATGCGGGCAACCTCAGAGAATGCGATATCTGGTTGGCTTTCAACCGGAGGCACGCACATAAGGCCCATTAGGCTCAGATGTGGACTTGCGAGAACGCTCGAAGCCAATGGTTCTAACTCATCCTCGCGCACTCCCCCACGACCTGGAGCGCCATCAAGGGAGAGCTGAAGAAAGATACCGATCTTCTTCTCGGAGCCATGTGTAGCAAGCGCTCGTTCTAACTTTTCAAGATGTGCGCCGTTATCCATCGAATGGATGTAGTTCGCCCATATGGAGATTGAAGGCAATTTCTTACTCTGAATCTGGCCTTGAAAATGCCACACTCCATCAACGAGCGCCGATTTCTCATCGCCTTCTTCATCACGGTTTTCTCCAAAATTTTCGATGCCAAGCTCTTTCAATATCGCAACATCACTGACTGGATACGTCTTTGTGACTGCGATCAAGGTGATCTCGCTGCGCGCACGCTGCGCTCTCTGTGCGGCGCGCAGGATGCGAGCTTCTACAGCAGTTACGTTCTCTGCTATCTCATCTCTTCGAGCACTCATAGGCTTATGAGCCCCACCTGGCGACCAGTAACGCCATCGCGGCGATATGAAAATAAATCGGGCACTTCAACGGTGCAACGAGATTGATCTTCAATCTCTATCTCATGGCTTTTGAGGACCTTTACCAGACCGGCCAACAGGTCAAGGGCTGGTTTGTGATCGAGCGTCTCTGATCGAACTTCGGGAAAGATCGCAGAGACGTGATCACACATCTCTTGCGATACTTCATAGCAAGAGCCACAGATATGCGGTCCGATGGTTGCAAAGATTTTCTGCGCACCCATCTCTCGCATCAGCTCAATAACCTTTGTTGTTATTCCATTAAGGAAACCCTTGCGCCCAACGTGCACAGCTGCAACAACTTCATCTGACCTCAGAAGAAGTGGAATGCAATCTGCAACGAGGACAGCAAGAGCGATTCCTGGAATCCCAGTCACAAGAGCATCAGCAGTTGGGAGCTCATCGGTTACTTCTTCAATAATTGCAATGCGATCACCATGAACTTGGTTCATATACTGAACTGGTCCATAGAGGCTCGATACGACGGCGCGATTCTTCTCTACGCGAAATGGGTCATCACCAACATGTGTTCCTAGGTTGAGAGATGCAAAAGCACCGGTGCTTGTCCCACCGGTGCGATTGGTAAAAGTTGTGGTGCTCACTTCATAAAGTCTGGAACATCAATCTCATCTTCTGCAATAAGATCTTCAAAGGTAACCCTCTTGCGAGGAGCTGCGTTATCAAGATCAAGAGCCACTGAGATGGGATCGTTGCTTGGAATTGGATCTGCGATGCCCGTCAGAGCGCTCTTATCGATACTTGGCATTTCAACGCGCTTGGGTTCTCCGCCATCAAAGCCCGCAGCAATAACAGTCACGCGGACTTCATCACCTAGTGCGTCATCAATCGTTGTTCCGAAGATAATGCGAGCATCAGGATGTGCCGCTGATTGAACGAGTTCGCACGCCTCATTAATTTCAAAGAGACCAAGATCTGAACCACCGGCAACAGAGAGAAGTACGCCCATAGCGCCATCAATAGATGCTTCAAGAAGTGGACTTGAGATTGCAAGTTCAGCTGCGCGGATTGCGCGATTTTCTCCACGTGCAGAACCGATACCCATGAGGGCCGATCCTGCATCCGTCATAACAGTCTTTACATCTGCAAAGTCAAGGTTAATCA
>CANJXW010000017.1 GCA_947478965.1 Candidatus Nanopelagicaceae bacterium
CGATGTAAGCCAAGTTCATGAAAGCCGAAAGAGGTCATCAATTCGACAGCGTGGGTTGTATATCCGCGACCTCCATGTGCGCGATCAATCCAATAGCCAATATGGGCTCCGCGAAGTGCGCCATAGATCACGCCACCCATCGTGATTTGTCCGATGAGGTTATTGCCTCGCCAGATCATCAGTGAATATGCCCGCCCAGACCGTCCTTCTCTGTTGAGGGCGCGAACCATCTCAAGAAATGATGGAAGGAGAATCTCGTCCTCGCGATCTGAAAGAGTCGGCAAAGTCGCCTCCCAAGGTGAAAGCCACTCCTTATTTTCTTCTCGAACTGCGCTCCAGCGAGCGCGATCGCGGTAACGCAAGGGGCGCAGAACAATCTCATCACCGTGAAGAACGATTGGCCAATGAGGTTTCATCTAATTTTTCGTGAGTTAGATATACCGGCGCTCGAGCACAACAACAGTGACCGAACTTCCGGCAGCAACGTTGAGTTCACCTTCGGGAACGGCAATAAAGGCGTTGGCATCTGACAAGGTCATCTGCTCATCTTGTGCGCTCGATCCTCCAGAGACCAGAGGCATTACCGATTTTCCATCTTCAGCCAAGATCGCTCTGACATAGGAGCGGAAACCACCCGAGGATGCGATCGCCTTTTCAAGTTTCGCTTTCACCGATGGGCGATGAATCGTTGCAGCGCCAAGCATCGTACGAATCATGGGGCGGATAAAGAGTTCGAAGGAGATATAGGCAGCGACGGGGTCACCCGGCAGCGTCACAACGGGGGTCTTTTCTGGTCCAATGACGCCAAAGTTATGGCGCCCACTGGATTCGATGGCAATATCTACCGTTGATATATCGCCCATGGATGAAAGAACGCGAGTGATGAGATCGAATGAATCATCTTTTCGTTCTCCGCTAATAATGATCAGGTCAGCTCGTACCAATTGATCTTCAATCACGCTTTGCAATTGTGCGTCATTCTCTGGAATCGAGTGAACGCGATATGCGACAGCGCCGACTTCGCGAACGGCGGTTGTAAGTAACCACGAATTCGTTTCATACTCCTCGCCTGCCTTCAAAGGAGTTCCCGGCTCGACGAGATCTGGTCCAGCAGAAATGACAACAACGCGAGGATGCGGCCTTGTTAAGAGTCGATTGCGGCCAATAGATGCAGCAAGTCCAATTTGAGTTGAGCGAATTCGGGTTCCAGATTTTATGACGAGGCGTTCATCTGCATAAATATCTTCAGCGAGAGTTGCGCCATGGGCATCGAGAAGCGCCATTTCAAAGGGCTCAAGAGGGTGGCAGATTGCGAGAAGGGATGAGAGAAACTCATCGACACGGGTGCGTTCTGACATAATCCCACCATACTTCTTCCACGCCTATTTATTGGGGATTTAGATGACTCAACAGAGTGAGAAAGATCTGCTTCGGACTCGGTATCGCCACGAGCGCCATGAAAGATACCTACCTCACTCATTTTCACACCTTGCTGAGATCCCTGAAATATCTCAGGCAAAAGTTATTGCGAGCTACATCTCCTACGGTGATGAACCTCGTACTTCAGAATTAAATGCGGAAATTTTGAGAGCGGGCAAGATTCTTCTCCTGCCAAGAATGAGCGGCGTTGATCTTGAATGGGTGCAATGGAACGGTGATGAGAACCAGCTCACTTCACAGAAAAAAATCCTTGAACCAACCGGTCCTATCTATCCAAATCCATCTGAAATTGAAGCAATCATTGTTCCGGCGCTTCGTATAGATCGTTCTGGATATCGATTAGGTCAAGGCGGTGGATATTACGATCGCGCGTTGGAACATCTAAAGGGTTGGCGAATTGGCCTAATCCATCCTGATGAAATATCAGGGGAAGATTTGCCGCGAGAAGTTCACGATATTCCACTCAATGCTGCTGCAACTCCAGATGTAATTCTGCGCTTCAAGAAGAATTAAGGCAGATTGCGCGCAATCACAATTCTCTGAATTTGATTTGTGCCCTCGTAAATCTGGGTTAACTTTGCATCTCTCATCATGCGCTCAACGGGATAGTCAGAGACATATCCATAGCCACCAAGTACTTGCACAGCATCTTGGGTGACTTTCATAGCAACATCTGAGGCAAAGGCTTTGCTTGCGGCAGAGAAGAATTTCAAATCTTTATCGCCTCGCTCGCTACGGGCTGCTGCTGCATAAGTAAGTTGGCGAGCTGCTTCAATATTCATCGCCATATCTGCCAAGAGGAATTGGATTCCCTGGAAATCAAAGATCTCTTTTCCAAATTGTTTACGTTGATGTGAATACTCACTTGCAACATCGAGTGCACCTTGTGCAATACCAAGGGCTTGTGCAGCGATGGTGATACGTGTGTGATCCAAAGTATCCATGGCAAGAGCAAAACCCTTACCGACTTCGCTAATGCGACGATCATCGCCAATTGTCACATTGTCGAAATAAACTTCGCGCGTAGGTGATCCGCGAAAACCCATCTTCTTCTCAGGTGCACCGAATGAGATACCAGGATCTGATTTCTCAACGATAAATGCAGTAATTCCCTTAGAACCCATCGTTGGATCTGTTCGTGCAATGACTGTGTAGAAATCAGATACCCCCGCATTTGAAATCCATTTTTTGCTTCCGTTAATAACCCACGAGTCACCCACACGCTCTGCTTTTGTCGCTAGAGCTGCAGCATCTGAGCCAGCTTCTGATTCAGAGAGCGCGTATGAAAAACCTTTTCCTTTTGCTAGCTGAGATAGCCAGCGTTCTTTCTGTTCTTTATTTCCACCCAGCATAAGAGGTAGCGATCCAAGTTTATTTACTGCAGGAATTAAAGATGATGATGCACAGACTCGTGCGACTTCTTCAATGATAATTACGACTGCAAGTGCATCTGCGCCTTCTCCACCGAATTCAGTTGGTACATGTGCGGCGCTTAAACCAGCTTTGAGAAGAGCATCGGCTGCTTCTTGCGGATAGCGATGATCTTCATCGACAGCGCGCGCATGAGGTGCGATCTCTTTCTCAGAAAGTGCGCGGACACTCGCGCGTAGATCGTTATATTCAGATGGAAGTCCGAAGAGAATTTGTTCGCTCATCTAGCTTTGTCCCTGCTCTTTATCTCGTTGTTGTAACGCCGATAGGTAATTATTGTATTGAGCCAGTTCATCTGGTTCACCCAATGCGGCGAGGCGTGCCTCATTGCGATCGATTCGACGCGTTTCACGTTTGTCATCGCGCATCCACTGAATAAAGGTTGCAACAAGTGCGAGCAAGATGGGGATCTCCCCCATAGCCCACCCAATTGATCCAGCTGCATGCTGATCGGCAAGGAGGTCACCTAGCCATGGAGTCTGTAGAGCACCGAAGTAACCCTGGTCCAGAAGCGTCGATGTAGAAAGAAGAGCGATAGAGAAGAATGCGTGGATGCTCATCGCAGCAAAGAGAATAACGATTCGGACGATATAAGGAACTTTTCGTGGGTTTGGATCAATTCCGATAATCACATGGAAAAAGAGGATGCCCGCCAAAATAAAGTGAACGTTCATTGCAAGGTGTCCCACATGCGATTGCATCATTCCGCCAAAGAGTGAGGTGAAATAGAGCGCAAAGAGCGATCCATCAAAGATTGCGAGAACAACAACAGGGTTAGTCATCACCGACGTCGGTTTGGAATGCAAGAGGGCGATGAGCGATCCACGAATTCCGCGTTCATCACCGCGACGAGCTTGAGGCAGGGTTCGAAGTGCCAAGGTAATAGGTGCGCCAAGAACGATTCCAATCGGTGCAATCATTCCTAAGACCATATGCGCGATCATGTGATATTCAAATGAGAAGCGAGCGTAAACACCGAGGCCACCACTGGTTGCAAAATCAATCGCACTGATTCCGAGTGCAAAGGCAACTGTTCTGCCAACTGGCCAGCGATCGCCTTGACGAGTGAGTTTTACAACTCCGAGAATGTAGAGAGCTACAGCCAGAATAAGCACGCCGATAAAGAGAGCATCAGGATCATACTGAGAGAAAATATTCCACAAAGTTGGAGCAGGTGGTGTTGGCATACCTGCAATTGCAACGGCGGGATCTGAGTTATCTAACCCAGGGCGCACCGGAGCTTGATTTGATGAGAGCCAAGCACCAAGTGCAAGGGTTGAAATCATAATAAAAGTTTCGATAAAAAGTACCTTGCTAATTTTTGCAAGGGTTATCTCTGAAAGATGTGCAACGCTCTTTCGGTTTTTGTATCCAAGGTAAATAAGTACCAGCGTTAATAAAACTTTAAGAATGACAACGCGGGCATATCCGCTATCCCAGGCGCTGGCAAAATTAAGTCGTGCCCAAGCATTTGCAACACCGCTGAGGACAACAGCAATTACTGACCACAAAGCCATTGAACTAAAGCGTGGCAGAGCAATTGCGCGATTTTCTGGATCCAATAAGAGAATCGCGAATATTCCACCGACCCAAAATGCAAGTGCTACAACGTGAATGACAATTGATCCGATGGCTAGGGCGTGTGAACTGCTAGAAGCTGAATGGCTTTGAAATAACGGCGCGACAACCCCAAGAAGTGAGAGAAGTAAAAGCCCCGTGGTCGAGGCAGTTTTTCGGACCACTCCGACGGCAAGTGCAATTACGAGCGCTATGCAGAACTGGAAGAACATATATTGGCCAAGGACGATTTGGGTTAAGAACGAGCGAAGTGAAGTCGCATCTAACGCTTCGCCAAGTGATGAGCCGAGAATATTTGCAAGTGTGGCAACGATATTGAGGCCCTGCGAAAGCACCCAGAAGAGCGAGGAAATAACTGCGATACGTCGCAAGTCGAGCGCCGGTTTAGATAGTTTTCCTTCGACATCAAAGAGAAAAAAAGCCATCGCCAGCAAGACGCCTACTGTCAGAAAACTTGAGGTAACGCTGAGGAATTTACCGAGAGTCGCCAAAGTCGTAACGAGCGGTTCTCCCGTTGAGATTCCAGCAGCAAAAATAATCATTTTTCGGTAAATATTTTTCGAGCATAGAGTCCAAGACCGATGAGCACACCAAAGGAGAGAACGAGCAAACCAATCACAAGTGCATTGGTTGTGGAATTATCGCCTTCAACATTCGCTGGAGTTGTTGGCGTACTTGGTGGTGACGTCTGGGGAACTACAACCGAAGGTGTTGAAAAATTAAATGTAAATGAACCTTGAAGCGGAAGATCATTCTCTGAAAGTAGTAAATATGTAACGGTATAAATCCCTGGCTTTGTAATCTCTTTCATGCCAAGAACAAGGTCGGTTCCAGATACCGTCAAGGTTCCATCATCAACGCGATTACCAGATGGATCGGTGACTGAAATTTCATTACCAAGATCCATCAGTGAAGACTCAACGGTCATCGTTATCGCGCTCGGGGATGCGCTCAAGGATGAACCCGCGGTTGGGCTCGTAGAAATGAGGGTATTTGCCATGGCATGAGAGGGCGAGAGAGTTAAAAATAGAAATGAAATAGCTAGTGCACCAAAAGCAGGTCGCATACGCGCCATGGCCTTGACCTTCCCTCATGCTTTAGCGGGAACTGGCTCATGCAAGCCCCTCAATTCGCCTCTATAGTCTCACTTCTTTAGACTTAACTACTAGCCCAACGGGGTGTGATTTCAATGAAAGGTGGAGTAAATGCCAACGTATCAATATGCCTGCTCCGATTGTGGCCACGCCTTTGAAATTTTTCAGTCATTTTCTGATGATGCCCTGACGCAATGCCCCGAATGTAAGGGCGACCTTCGTAAAGTCTTTTCAGCTGTTGGCGTTGTTTTTAAGGGTTCAGGGTTTTATAAAACTGATTCAGCAACATCAACTCCAAAACCAAAACCGTCGACGCCCGCCTCATCGGATTAATCTTCGTAATGTGGGGGTCTGCCCTCATTTAATTCATTTTCACGGCGCAGTTCATCGTTCTTATCTTCTTGAGGGTCGCGTTCGTCACTCGGAGTCTTAGGAAATAGATCACTCATGGCTGGCTCCTCTCATTTTTGACCGAATTCTGTAATTACATCGTACATAATATGCCCATGTTTGAAACCTTGGGGCGCTTCATCGTTAGGCGTAAAAAGAGCGTTCTGGTCCTCTTTATTATCGGAATTCTAGCGGCAGGCGGGGTTGGCTCACTCGCCTTTGGCAAGCTGGATTCAGGTGGTTATTCAGATCTCAATAGCGAATCTGCAAAAGCATATGTCTACCTCACTGAGAAATTTAAGGTCGAAGAACCAATTGCGATATTAGTTGTCGACTCTGGTTCCAAGAGCGTCGATGATTCGGAAATCACTACGGCAGCTCTTGCCCTGGAAAGTGAAATTAAATCTGTAGACGGAGTCGCTAAGACGCTTTCCTATTGGTCAGCTGGTGGCGCTGCAAATTTGCGGGCGACAGATTCTCGTGCTGGTTTTCTCTTTGTGTATGCAAAGCCGGGATCTACTGACTGGGATGTGCTCTCTAAGTTAGGTGGCACCCTCCAAGATCGTTTTGAGGGCAAGCGCGGCGAACTAACCGTTTTTGCATCTGGATCAGGAGTTATTACAGATGCGATTAATAGCAAGATTGAAACGGATCTAGCTCTTGCTGAAACAATCGCAATTCCGCTTACATTTGTTCTCCTGGCTTTTGTCTTCGGAGCTCTCGTTGCTTCCGCAATGCCACTTGTTGTTGGAGTCAGCGCAATATTAGGTTCGTTCTTTATTATCTATCTATTAACTCTCTTTACCGATGTCAGCGTATTCGCGCTTAATTTGATCACGGGCCTAGGTCTTGGACTTGGTATTGATTACGCCCTTTTAATGGTTAACCGCTTCCGTGAAGAACTCCATCACGGAAAGAGCGTCGACGAAGCGATAGTAACGACCGTTGCCACAGCAGGTAAGACTGTCTTTTACTCTGGGCTCACTGTATTTTTCACGATGAGCGCGCTTCTCTTCTTCCCTCTTAACTTTCTAAAATCCTTCGGCTATGCAGGAGTTTCGGTCATTACCCTTGCCGTATTGGGTGCGCTGATTCCACTTCCTGCGCTTATGGCGATACTCGGGACCAAGATCGATAAGGGCGTTATTCGCAAAGGTGGAATCACTCCGAAAGAAGATGGCCGCTGGGCACAGACTGCTCGATGGGTAATGCGTAGACCACTTATTGTTGTAGTCAGTTCACTCTTAGTGCTTGGAATTCTTGCTGCACCGGTTGTAAATATTGCGTTTGCTCAAATCGATTCTCGTGTTTTGCCAGCGAGTAACCCTGCAGCGATTGCATCCGCAGTCATCACTGACCGCTTTGAAGGTTTTGAAGGAAGCCCTATTGAAGTTGTTGTTCCTGGTGGCGTGAAGATGGAAGCAGAAGTTACGCAATACCTTGAGAAGGTTGCTCGCGTAGATGGAATTGCTCGAGTTAGTGCACCGGAAATCTACGGAGACGATTTACGAATTCAATTAATTCCGTCAAAGGGATCTCGCACCCTTGCCGCAGAAGAAATAATCCGTAACATTCGCGCAATTGATCGACCTGAGGGCACTCTCATTGGAGGCGTTGCTGCCGACTTTACTGATTCACAAAATGGAATCACACGAACGCTTCCTTGGGCACTTGGATGGATTGCGCTAACTGTATTTATCCTTATCTTCGTCTTTACCGGTTCGATTATCCTTCCCATTAAAGCGGTGCTACTGAATGCACTTTCCCTGCTTGCAACTCTTGGAGCAATCACGTGGATCTTTATCGAGGGCCATCTCAAATGGCTCGTGGGTGATTTCACCGTCACGGGAACGCTCGATACAGGAAGCGTTATCTTGGTTGCAGTAGTGGTCTTTGGGCTATCGATGGACTACGAACTCTTCCTTCTCTCTCGCATCCGCGAAGAACATATGGCCGGAAAGAACAACGTCGAATCCGTTGCAGTTGGACTTCAACGTTCAGCTCGAATTATTACCGCTGCCGCTCTTCTCCTTGCCGTTGTCTTTGCCGCCTTTATGACAAGCGGCGTTACCTCAATCAAGATGCTTGGCTTTGGCGTTTCACTCGCTGTGCTGCTTGATGCCACTTTGGTACGCGCGCTCTTGGTACCAGCCTTGATGAGGCTCTTTGGAGAACGCAACTGGTGGGCTCCAAAGGCTTTGAGGAAATTTACGATCACTCACTAGGCCATCTCCTTTAGGCTGCTAGTTTTTCTGCTTCTTTTCATCGCGTACTCTTACCCAATGGATCTCATCGCAACCCTGCAGTGTGTTGATCAGCCAGGCATTGTTCATGCCATGACTTCTGCAGTCCTTGCCTGTGATGGCAACATTATTGAGAACCAGCAATTCACTGACACAACAACGAACACCTTTGTTATGCGAACTCGATTTGAATCTAGCCAAGGCCTAGAACTTGCAACAAAGAGCTTGAATGATGGCCTCGAAAGATTTTCACCATCTCTCCACATTAGACCAACCGCGGAAAAGCCTCGTGCGCTGATTCTTGTAACAAAAGAGAGCCACTGTCTGCGCGATCTAATGTATCTAC
>CANJXW010000018.1 GCA_947478965.1 Candidatus Nanopelagicaceae bacterium
GAGGAATCACCAGCGCAGAAAGTTGCACTCCAGAAACTCGAAACAGTTCTTGCACTTATTGATGGTTGGTCTGATGATGTCGTTGCTCTTGCTGCGGGAGATCGCTTGCCTTCTCTTGAACAGCTTCGTGAAACTTTGCGCAGACGTCGTGCAACATCTGCACCTGCGCAACAACTCTTCTCATCACTTCTTGGGTTGCAGGTATCGCCGAAACTTTCACGAGAGGCGAGCGCATTCTGGAGAAAGGTCCGCGAAATTAAGAGCGTTGAAGATCGCGATCAAATATGGAGTTCGCTCTTGCCTAGCGCAGAAGATTTATTGCAACCAGAGGCATTTTTAGCTAGTACATCTATTCCGGATGATCTCTCCGGCCTGATCTGAATTTGGCCTGATCTAAATTTGGCCTGATTGGCTATGTAAAAAAGCCTGGGAGAAAAGCGAAGTCCCCGGGCGCTCATTTCGATATCTGCCTTCCCCTTGCAGATATCAAACGGTTATCCGAGGACTTCGTGTGCAAAACGTATGGGAAATTCCTCTGAGAATCAACCGCCAAACACTTTGACTTTGGTCATTCATCCCTGTATGTGAGCGCAAAAAGTGGGATTAATTCTGTTTTACATAATGAGATAAAATTAAGTAAGTCACTTGCATTCGACCTCCAAACGACAGAGATGTGACGGATGCAGTAAATGAGTTCCTGTTGAGTTCTTTTCGGAACTCCCTTTTCGCAAATAACTCTCAACACCTAGTTGAGGATTGCAACGAGTAATCAACGGCAGAGTATTTTTCTCACATGACCGATTCACATAACTTTGATCTCATGGGGGCCCTAGGCGATGATGCACAGACCTTGCCTGGGATTACAGAGGGCGAGATCCTGGTTATCCGTTCGGCTCGCAGGAAGAGGAATATCTCGGCCTATCGTCAGGGTGGGCGGATCGTTGTCTCTATCCCAGCTCGCCTGAGCAAGGCAGATGAGAGGGCGATAGTCCCTGAAATGGTCGCCAAAATCCGCCAGCAGGAGGAGCAAAGGACCCCCAGCGAGATAACTCTGCTCAAGCGCACCGGAGAGCTTCTCGATGAGCTCGCACCTGAAATTACCCAGCGTCCAGCATCCATTACCTGGCGCTCCATGCGCGAGCGCTGGGGCTCTTGTACCGGGGTAGATCGAACGATTCGCATCTCAGATCGCCTTAAATTCGCCCCCGATTACGCCTTGGATTACATCCTCTTCCATGAGGCGATCCACCTCTATCACTTTGACCATGGGCCAGAATTTAACGAGATCCTCTCCAGGTTTGAGGGTTCTGAGCTCGCTAGCGCCTACCTGGCCGGATTTGAGGCGGCTGAACGGTCTCTGGCTGCCCCCCAGGAGTTAAAAAAACTACGCACAATCTGAGGCTAGAACGAGCGTTTTGAGCGTGTCCGCCTGTATCGTCATGTCTGAATGAACGTGCGGGCGCAAGAGCCCCTGCGTCGATTGGAGGCAAACATGACAGCAGAGACATACAAAGGTGACGCTTACTGCGTTAAGTGCAAAGAGAAGCGTGATTTTGAGGGAACTGTAAAGATCTCAGACTCTGGTCGTCGCATGGCACAGGGCATTTGCCCAGTCTGTGGCACCAAGGTCAATCGCATCCTCGGCAAGGCACAGTAACTCAACACCAATATTAATAAATTCACCCCAGTCCATCCACTCGGATGAGCTGGGGTGAATTTTTTTATCAGCTCATCGTCGATATCGGCGCGTGTGCTGCACAGTGCTCGCACGTGCAGAGGTAGCGGAGCCTGAGTCAGGTAAATCCTTCGCAGATGACACTTAACATCACAGAGCAGAACACAGACCAGAACACTGACCAGAATCGCAATGATCTCCACCTCGATGGCGCTCGCTTCAAACGTGGCGTACGTCTCTACAGAGTTACTGCGCCGCATCTGACTCGTCAATCCCCCGATATGCCGCGCTACCTTGTAGGCACGCGACGCTCACGCTGCGAATTACCTGCACCTGCAGGCAGCGCAATCTTTTCTCTCATCTCTCGTGGTGCATCGATCGATGAGATCGCATCAGCTACGGGGAGTTCGGCAGCCGAGGTGAGCGAACTCTTACAAAGCCTCGATGGCGCGCAACTTCTCGAAAGTAAAGAGAGCGCGATCTCGCTTTCTCAAAGATTTATTTCAGCTATTGCCAAAAAAGCTCAGAAGGGAAGCGATCACAGTAAAGATGGCGCATATTCACAACTTGCGCTTCGCATTACCCCTGAACTTTCCCAGAGCAGATGGCTACCTGGTGTTGAAGACTCTGGTGCAGCGATCATCAGCGCACGACAAAAAGCTCACATTGAAATCTCTGGAGATTCGCGCGCAGCAACTGCACTCTTTGGAATCCTTCTCGCGAGTGGAGTCACCAACACACTCATTGCGCCATCGCACATTCGGAAATCGCCTGCTATTGAAGAACGAGATATCAGTGCAGGTTTCTTACGCGGAAGCGATATTGGTACCGCGTTTTATACCCGGATGACCGCCCTGTCCAAAGAACTTTCGCTCTTTCCCATGGAACGCCTTGAGAGCGCGCAAGAGATTGAACCAGAAAATCACGAACAGGTTGTGAAGATTCACTTTGGGGATATCGATCCAGAAATCTTGGCGAGGTGGATGAGCGCGGGTGAAGATCACCTCATCATTAGCGAACTCGATGGCGCGATGTTAAATATCGGACCCATGGTTATCCCAGGAAAAACGCCATGTTCACGCTGTCTTTCGCTGACTTTAGATGACCCAACACCTGATACCGCTTTGATTCTGGACCGAGATGTCATGCCTGTGGTTGCAACTCATTATGTAGCAGGGCTTGTCGCAAGTCTTGCCCTTCAACTCATCGATACTGGCAAGAGCGATCTGATCGGTTCGGTTCTCATCGTTGATTTATTATCGCTCTGTAACACAGAACACATCAATATTCCGCTTCACCCTATGTGTGGATGTTCCTGGTAGACGCTCACTCGATGATTTTCGCGTAGCGCACATAGCCATTGGTGAAGGAGAATAAGCCAATGGCCAAGAAATCTGAGAAAACCGAAAAGTCTGCTCCAAAGGTTCAAGAGACTGAAATTCCAAAATCTACAGCTGCTCGTTCAGCAAAGATGGTTTCAATTCCTATTGGTCTTGCAGGACGTGGTGCCCTCGGTCTTGGTCGTCAGCTCGTTGGCCAATCTTCATCCCTCGTTGTTTCAGATATTCAAGAGAAGACTGCAGAGCAACTCTTTAAAGTTCTTGGCGAACTCAAAGGCGGCGCGATGAAATTTGGTCAGGCGCTCTCTGTTTTTGAAGCAGCGCTTCCAGAAAACATTGCAAAGCCATACCGCGAGACGCTCACCAAGTTGCAAGAGTCTGCGCCTCCGCTTCCGACTCGCGTTGTCCATAAAGTTCTCGCAAAAGAGCTCGGGGAAGATTGGCGCGATAACTTCACATCTTTTGATGACAAACCGACTGCATCTGCCTCTATTGGCCAAGTACATAAAGGTGTTTGGAAAGATGGGCGCGCTGTTGCGGTCAAGATCCAATATCCAGGTGCCGCCGAAGCGCTCGTATCTGACCTAAATCAGATCCAACGTTTTGCAAAGATTTTCCAACTCGTTCTTCCTGGTTTAGATATGAAACCGCTGCTTGAAGAACTTCGCGCGCGCATTATCGAAGAAGTTGATTACCGTTATGAGGCCGAGGCACAGGAAGCATGTTGGAACGCATTTAATGGCGATCCAGATATCGCTATTCCTAAAGTTGTTATGTCTGCAGATAAAGTTCTTGTCAGCGAATGGCTAGAAGGAATTCCACTGTCAAAGATCATCGCATCTGGAACACAAGAGCAACGCAATAACGCAGGCATGAAACTTGCGCGCTTCCATTTCACATCACCAGAACGCGCAGGGTTGTTGCACGCAGATCCACATCCTGGAAATTTCAGATTGCTTGCAGATGGACGTCTTGGAGTTCTCGACTTCGGCGCATGTAATCGCCTGCCCAATGGATTCCCAGAACCCTTTAAAAAGCTGCTCAAGCATGCCCTCGATGATGACGCACAGGCGCTCTATGACGGCTTTAAAGAAGATGGATTTATTTTGCCCGATGTTGATGTCGACCCAAATATGGTCCTTGAATTTCTCGTTCCACTCGTTGAGCCACTTCGTACCGAGACCTTTAAATACTCACGCGAATGGTTGCGTGATCAGAGCGCGCGCGTTGGCGATCCCCGAAATCCCACAGCGAAGATCGGTTTCCAGCTCAATCTTCCCGCTGAATATGTGCTGATCCATCGCGTTACCCTCGGAACAACTGGCATCTTCTGCCAGTTAGAGGCCGAGGGCAAATTCCGCGACGAAGCGCTTTCATGGTTCCCAGAGATAGCTCCCGCTAACTCCTAGGCGCCAGATAAAGAGCAAGATTATTTCTTGAGAGAAACAATCTTGATCATTGCGCACTTGTTATCAAAGGCTTTGCAGAGGCGATTGACCTTTGTTCCGAGGCCGACTGTTTTAATTGTGAGGTTAGGCCAGTTCTTCTTAACCCAGACTCCAACTTCTGCTGCACGCTTCTTCGTTAATCTATCGTTGAGCGCCTTTGATCCTTGCTTAGATGCATAACCATAAATGATCACGCTCTTAGCTGTCTGAAGTTTCCATGATTTGAGGATCTTGACGCTCTTTACTGAAAGTGTATTTGAATTGATCTTAAATGAAACTGGTTGAGCCGCGCCCTTTTGGAGAATACATGGCTTCTCGAAAGTTCCAAGACAGGTGATACCAACAATGCCAATCTCTTTTTCAAGTGTCTTCAGCGCTAGGTATTCAAACTGTTGTGCCGTGAGCTCGGGAGCAAGTCCGTTACTGAGTTTGATATCGACCTTACCGATCTCATGACCAGGTGCTAAGAATTTCACAGTGGTCTTTGTTTGCTTCCATGAGTTATTAGGAAGGAGCAAGCCATCGACTGTGATGGATGTGATCACATGATTGAACTCACCTGTAATAGTGATTTCATCATTGGCAAAGCCACTGACAGGTGAGATGGAAATAATCTTGTCAATTAACGTTATCTCTGGTTCTGTTTGAGCGATCTTGTTCCACTGGGCATGGAGAGCCAATGATGTACTTGCAGTTAAGGCTAAAGATTGGCCTTCTGTGTATGACAGCGCAGCATCATCTTTCCAACCAGTGAAGGTGTAACCCGTTCGGGTAAATGTGTTGGTGGAGAGTTTTGCCACTGAACCAATGCCTGTTTGTCCTGCCATAGTTCCTGTTCCGCCATTTGCCTCATAAGAGATTGCAAAGGGAAAGGAGACAACGAGTGAAATTGCGATGTCCACTGTTGCAGTTGCGCTCGATTTACCGTCAGTTGCTGTGACCGTATAGGTGCTCACTGCCTTTGCCGCTGTTGCCGTTCCCGAAATTGCTCCGGTCGTGGCGTTCATAATTAATCCAGCAGGTAAAGCTGGAGCAATGGAGTAGGTGACAGGACTGGCAAAATTCACAGCCGTATATCCAAGTGTGGATGTCATCGGCGTATTGGTAATTGCGCTAATTGTTGTTGATGCCGGTGCAATCGCTGGAACTTTTGATTCGAGCCATTGCGCATGCATGATCAATGTCTTGGCTGCCGTCAAAGTAATTGTTTGCGTATCAACATATGCAGTAGAAGAATCATCTTTCCACCCTGTGAAACTGAAACCAGTCCGAGTAAAGGTGTTAGCCGAAAGTTTTACTGATGTGCCTAGGCCGCTTTGTGCCGACATTGTCCCGATGCCACCGTTTGAATCGTATGAGACATTGTAAGTAAAGAGAGTTGCGCCGGTAATAGTTACTGCGAGCTGAGCCGTTGCTGATTCAGTGAAAGCTGTACCCGTAACCGTATGAGTTGATGTACCTGGTGCTGTAGCTGTTCCAGAAATTACTCCTGTGACAGCGTTGAGTACTAATCCTGATGGAAGTGCAGGCGCGATGGCGTATCGAACATCTGCCGGATCAAGGAAGTTCCTCGATGTATATCCAGCTGTGGTTGTAATTGCTACACCAGTGGAACCAGTGATCGAGCTTGTAGCAGGTGCAATTGTTGGAGTACCTCGATTGATTGTAAGAACAGCAGTATCAGTTGCCACCACGTTATACATGGCAACGTTGGCGCTGGCGCAAGAGATAGGTAGCGTAGATGGGAATGGTGCGTAATTCGTTGCAGATGTATAAGTACTAGAGCAAACTGGCTGGGAATATGTCAATTGGCTGGCTGGGATTTCGATTGTTTTTGCAGCGTCTTTATAGAATTTAAATGTGTATGTTGCCGCTTCGCCTGCTTTAACAGTTGAATTAGCAGGAACGATATAAACAGTTGGTGAATTCGTTGTCACCTTTGGCGCAATTTGCAAGCCCCAAATTGCGTGGTAATCATTGGCGCCACCAGTAGATGCTGAGAAACCAAACTTCATCGTCTCAGCTGCTTTATATTCATTTGGTTGATCTACAGTAAGTGAGATCGGCGCGGTATTTACATCTTGGGCAAGAGAGCCTGATTTCCACATGTAGACGCGGATCTTTGGATTTGCGTCAGTCGATGGATCAACGAGAATGCGAACAGGGCGTGCAGCGCTCAGGCGCGTATCACTGCTTGTTCCAAAATAATCTGCACCGATTGAACCAGCGTTACCACCTGGCAAGACGCAGAAACCGAGTGAGCCATCTTTTGCAACGCTGATATCAGGTCCGCGAATTGCAAGTGCTTTTGGTGTTACGAGTGGATCAGGACAAGCTGAATCGTATGAGCCCGAGACGTTTAACCAATTGCCAAAGCTATCGAAACCGATTCCAAAGAGCGCTCCCGGAAGTCCTTTATATCCAAGGCCACCACCTGCTGTTCCTGTTGTGATGTCATTGGTGTTTCCATTCTTAACAAAGAATGAAATTCCATCTGCGCCATTTCCGCCATATTGCGATTGGAAGAAGGAGATATCTAGCCCACCCGCAGTTGAAAGAGGCGAGTTGTATAACATTGTCGCAGTTTGGCCAGCACCGTTCGTAGTCAGAATCAGCGCACCACTTCCATCGGCTTCGGTGCTTGTCGCACAGCCTGCAAGTGTTGTGCTGTTGGCCAGAGAAATTGGTGTTGCTGAGCTACCAAGTGAAGTCAAACATGGGTGAATTCCAGTACCGCCAGTAGAAGACGCAACCCAATTATCTTTGCTATTGAGCGTTGCAGTATTGAAATTTTCCGTAAGCGTTCCGGGGGCAGCTCCTGCCGGGATCGGTGCGACGATGGCCCCAAAGAGGGATGCGAGAAGTAATAAGACAGTAATTCGGGCAGTGGCTCTCATGGATGCTCTCCTATTGCTTCACGGAACGATTTTGGGAGCCTACATGAGCAAGAAGGCGTGTAACTCGCTTATCATTACAATTTGGTGAATATTCCGTTAATCCCATCTTCTCATCACCAAGAAGTCCAATTAGGTTGGTTTATCCTTACCTCATGGTTACAAAAGATCCTTCTCGTGAATCATTTTTTCCAGCGATTGAGAAGAAATACGAACAGCCAATGTCATATTGGTTTGGCGTGATGTCAGAGATTTCAGATTGCAAATATCCAGAGCAGATCGCTTATCTACGCGAGAACTATGGATTTAGTCAGGCGCATGCCAACGCTCTAGTGATGTTTTCGCGTGGGTCAAAATCTGCAAAGCGCTTTAATACTGTGACGGAATATTACAAAACCATTGATCC
>CANJXW010000019.1 GCA_947478965.1 Candidatus Nanopelagicaceae bacterium
CGGCGGTAGTTTAAAAAAGCCGACACTATAGAAGCGGTAATAAAGAAAGCCGCTATTGCATAGGAAGAGCTCTTAACCCAAGGAAGTGATGCTGCGTAATATCCAGCTAGCGTGATCCCGCAACCCCACAGCAGCGCCCCTAGCGCGTTGGCAGATAGAAATCTGTAGTAATTCATCTTTGCGGCGCCTGCGATGGGCGGTACGAAAGTTCTAATCCATGGGAAGAACCGAGCGGCTACTACTGCCCACCAGCCCGTCTTTTCATAGAAGTTTTCAGCGTTAATAATCATTCTTTGAATTCGGGGAGATTTATTCTTCTCAAGGTAGGGACGCCCGATAACACGACCAAAGACAAATCCGACCTGGTCCCCTAAGAAAGCGGCGAGAAAGATCACTGTGATGAGAATCAGAATGTTGATATCACCGTGAGATGCAGCAACCAGGCCTGCGCTAAAGAGTATGGAGTCTCCAGGTAGGAAGAATCCTAAGAGCAGCCCTGTCTCGACAAAGATGATGATGCCAGCAACGAGATAGAAGATAAATGGCGCAAGATTCGATAGTTGAGAATCAAAGGAAGCTGCTAACTCCATTACACACTTTTCTTAACGGCAGCCGCAACCTTTGTAACGACGGTTGGGTCAAAGACGCTTGGAATAATAAAGGAGGCGTTGAGCTGTGATTCTGATACGCAGGATGCAATCGCTTCAGCGGCAGCAATTAACAACTCATCGGTGATTTTATGAGCATTTGCATCAAGGAGTCCACGAAAGATTCCTGGGAATGCGAGCACATTGTTAATTTGGTTGGGTTGATCGCTTCGACCAGTAGCAACAACGGTTGCATACTTACGAGCGATAGCAGGATCGATCTCAGGATCTGGATTGGCTAATGCGAAGATAATTGAACCTGGCGCCATGGATGCGACATCCGCTTCTGTCAGTACATTCGGTGCGCTCACGCCAATGAATACATCAGCGCCCTTCATGCCATCAGAGATAGAACCTTTAAAGTCACCCTTATTGGTATTTTGAATTAACCACGTGCGCATTTCGTCATCACTTGTCATCGATGGTGATACAACACCATCTTTATCAAAGCTCATAATGTTTTGGGCACCGCTCTTAATCAAAAGACGGGCAATTGCTGTTCCCGCTGCGCCTGCACCGCTCATGACGATCTTGACGTCTTCTAGCTCTTTCTTAACCAACTTGAGCGAATTGCGAAGCGCTGCGAGAACGACGATCGCTGTTCCGTGTTGATCATCATGGAAGACAGGGATATTGAGAAGTTTGCGAAGTCTGCGTTCGACCTCGAAGCAACGAGGAGCTGAGATATCTTCAAGGTTAATTCCGCCATAGACAGGGGCGATGAGCTGAACAGTGCGAACAATTTCATCAACATCCTGGGTATCTAGGCAGACAGGCCATGCATCTACATCAGCGAAGCGCTTAAAGAGGGCGGCTTTACCTTCCATAACAGGAAGGGCAGCAGACGGACCGATATTGCCAAGGCCAAGAACGGCAGAGCCATCGGTAACAACTGCAACGGTATTTCGCTTCATGGTGAGGCGACGTACATCGGATGGTTCATCAACGATCGCCTGACAGATACGAGCAACACCAGGTGTGTACGCACGCGATAGATCATCACGAGTCTTGAGAGGCACTTTCGAAGTTACTTCAATCTTTCCACCTAAGTGGAGTAAGAAGGTACGGTCACTTACTTTGCGAACGGTGAGTCCATCGTGCGCTGTGAGTGATGCGGTAATTTCCTGCGCATGATCAGCGTTGATGGTGTCGCATGTAACGTCAATGACAACGCGATCAAGGAGTGATTCAACAACATCAAGTGCAGTGATAGTTGCACCTGCACCGGTAATTGCCGTAGTGATGAGCGCTACAGGCTGAAGATCTGGAGCTCCTTCAACACGGATAGTTATTCCATACCCGGGTGATGTTGATGCCATTTATACAACTCCATAAAGTCGATCGCCAGCGTCACCAAGTCCTGGGACGATATATCCGTGCTCATTTAACTTTTCATCAAGAGCACCTGTCACCAGAGTGATGGGGATACCAGAATCTTTAAATGCTTCTTCGAGAACTGCAATTCCTTCAGGAGCCGCCAAGATGCAGATTGCTGTAATTTCAGTTGCGCCGCGTTCGATCAAAAAATTAAAGGCAGCGACAAGAGTTCCACCCGTTGCAAGCATCGGATCAAGTACAAAGCATTGACGGCCAGCAAGATTTTCAGGAAGGCGGTTTGCATATGTGCTTGCTTGGAGAGTTGTTTCATCGCGCACCATGCCAAGGAAACCAATTTCAGCTGTTGGAACTAAACGAGACATTCCTTCAAGCATTCCGAGCCCTGCGCGTAAAATTGGGACAACGACAGGACGAGGCGAAGCCAATTTAACGCCCATGGTCTCGGTGACGGGAGTCTTGATCTTTACGGGAACAGTTCGAACATCGCGAGTTGCCTCGTAGGCAAGAAGAGTGACTAGTTCGTCGACGAGATGTCTAAAAGTTGGCGAGTCAGTTCGTTCATCGCGCAGAACCGTTAACTTGTGTGAAATGAGCGGGTGGTTAGCAACGTGAACTTTCATGGTTCCTACCTTACAGGGCTTTTAATCCAATCCAATGAGTGCCAAGATGAGAGATGTGACAGAGACAGCGAATAATGAGGTCGATATAGCGGTTGCGGCCTGGCATGAAGATGGCCGATGGCGGCTTGCTAATCTGCCTGATGCACATGACTTAGCCCACATTATTGAAAGTCTCACATTGCAACAGACCAATGGCGGAGCGATCGCCCTGATAGCAATCGATGAAGAATTTTTCATGATTATCCGCGTACTTGGATCACATATCAAAATGTTTATCAGTGATGTGACATGCGCACTTGATTATCAGGTTGCAGCCGAATTCCTTGAACTCTGCGATCTGGATATGCCCGATGAAGATGACGAACCAATGCCTGCAGGGCAGATGGATATCTTGAGTGATCTTGGTCTTAAGCAAATGGAATTATCCGCTCTGTGCGATGACAACGAACTTTTTCCAGATGAGCAGCTCGAAGCAATCGCAAGCCGCTTAGGTTTTTCAGATCAATTCTCAGAGTTATTGGAGTTATAAGAATTTCTATTCAAAGTCCAGATGAGTTAATGGTTGAAGCTCTCAGCATCGCTAAGAAAGCTTTAGCCACTGGCGATGTCCCAGTTGGCGCTTTAGTCATAAATCGCGATGGAGTAATTATCGGTCGCGGCTCAAATGAGAGGGAAGCAAATAACGATCCAACAGCGCACGCTGAGATCGTTGCGCTACGAAACGCAGCATCTCGATTGCAGATATCACGTTTAGATGGATGCACCCTTGTGGTGACGTTAGAACCCTGTGCAATGTGCGCAGGAGCAATCGCACAGGCGAGAATTGGCCACCTCATCTTTGGAACATGGGATGAGAAAGCTGGCGCAGTTGGTTCTGTCTGGGATGTCATCCGGGATCCACGCGCACTGTATAAAATGGATGTTACCTCTGGCGTTATGCAAGAAGAGTGCGCGGAGATCTTAAAGAAGTTCTTTGAAGCCCAGCGGTAATGTGGCTTAAACGAGAAGTTCGTACGAAGGATTCAAGATCGTAAGCACGCCTTCTTCTTCACCAACCATGCCTTCAGCGCGAACCTGAGAACCAACTTCTAGGCCAGCAATTTCTCGTCGACCTAGGAAGTGAAGAGTGACGCCACCGGTTTGATCCCAGATCTCTACCTCGAGCAATGGCGCAGATCCACGCGGAGCGCTCTTAATCGAGGTGACTTGGCCTTGAACATGAGCGCGCTTTCTCCATTCGATCTTTCCGATAGGAGTCATATTTTCAGCGTAATGGCTCACTGGTTCGATCGGCTTTATAACATCTTGTACCGGCTTAAATTCAGTTGCCTTCTTTGGCGCTTCAACTTTCTGCGCATTGGCAACTTCGTGACTTTCAATCATCAAAGGAGCGCCAGAAGTAATGCGATCCACATCAAAAGGAACAATGGTTGCTACAACGCGTGGAAGTTGCGAAATCGGTGCCGCAATTTCTTCTGCTGTTTGGTCGTGAAGTAAACGTCCTAAGAATCGTGAATATGAACGACGCGGAAGAAGGAGAGTAAGTTCTACATCGTTCTTTTCTGTCATACGGATTGCATAATCCAGGGCAGAGTTTGCCAAGCGGCGATCAGGGCAATCAATAAATTCAAGAGTGACATCATCGAGCGCGCTTGATTGCGCCCAAGCTTCTTTAATGTCATCTGCTCTACGATCATCGATGACAAAGTGAACTGCTTGCAAACTTCTTGGCTTAAGGCTTCGCGCGTAACGAATAGCGCCAACAGTTGCAAGGTCAACGTTATCTACAAGAACAGTTACATCGTGGCGAACGATTTTCGTCGCACGCTCTTGGTCTTGGCGGACATTGAGCGCTTCTTGTTCTCGTGTGTATTGACGACGTAAGCGAAGGAATGTTGCAACCAGAATTGGCGCAGTTACAAGGACCATCCATGCGCCTTCGGTGAATTTAACAACAGAGAAGATAATAACGATTGCAAACGATACTGATCCAGCCAGCGCATTAATAAAAACACGGACCTTCCAGCCCTTTGGCTTTGTTCGCAGCGAATGTTTTGTCATTCCAAATCCCGCAAGAGTAAAGCCAGTAAATACGCCGAGAGCATAGAAAGCGACAAGGTGTTCAACCGAGCCTGCAGTAATTATGACGAGCAACAATCCGCCACCAGAGAGAAGAAGAATTCCGTTCGAGAAAGCTAGTTTGTGGCCACGCTTTGTGAGTTGGCGGGGTAGATATCCATCAGATGCCACGAAGTTACAGAGCAGCGGAAAGGCACTATATGTGGTGTTTGCACCGGCAAAAAGAATAAGCATCGTTGCTAGCTGAACCATGATGAACATAAAGGTTCCGAACGCTCCTGTACCCATCGCAGCTTTTGCAATCTGCGAAATAACAGTTGGGGTACCTGATTCGTAAGGCATTGCATGAATATGGTGAGCAAACCAAGAGATTCCAAGAACAAGGGTTCCGAGAATTGAACTCATGATGACAAGTGTTCGCTTTGCATTGACATGCTCAGGAGCGCGGAAGAGTGCAACGCCGTCAGATATTGCTTCAAGTCCGGTAAGTGATGAGCCACCATTTGCGAATGCGCGAAGCAGAATAAAAATTGCAGCAAACGTTAGAAGACCCTGGCTCTCGCCAACTTCAACCGCACCAGGAAGGTCAGTTGCTAAAACTGGGAGAGTGCCTTGAGAAAGTCTCCAGAGGCCTGTACCAAAAACAATGAGCATGCAGAGAATAAAGAAGTATGTTGGAAATGCGAAAGCCTTACCGGCCTCTTTGACGCCACGGAGATTTCCGTAAGTTAAAAGAATGATCACAGTGAAGATCATTGGCATTTTCCACGGGCTAAGCGATGGGAATGTAGAAATAATTGCAGCGACGCCTGCAGCAGATTGAATCGCAAGAGTAACGATGTAATCAAGCATTAAGGCAACTGCTGCGATTTGTGCAACTACTGGACCAAAATTATCTCGAGCAACAATATATGCGCCGCCAGTTTTGGTGTAAACATCAATGACATTTCGATAAGAGAGAGTAATCAAAAGTAAAATTGCTAGAACGATCGCAGTCATCGGCATTAAAATCGCAAATGCTGCTAAGCCAAATGCAGGAAGTAGCGCGATAAGAATCTGTTCGCTGCCATAAGCTGAAGACGAGATGCAGTCAGAGGCAAGAATTCCGAGTCCATACCGCTTGCTCAGACGTTGGTGGCCAAGTGAATGCCTATTTAATGGACTACCAAGGAATCGACGCTTGATTCGATAGGAAAGCGGATCGCTCAGGTGGGCATGTTCTTGACGCACAACAGGTTGGGGCGCATCATCGGTCCAAGACTTGGGCACAGCAACTCCTTTTCAGCGAGAGGTAGCGCTGCGATTTACCTCTTCAGTATGCTCATCTTATGCGTACACAGTTACATATTGATGGCCAATGGGTCGATGGCAACGGCACTTTAGATGTGATCGATCCGAGCGATGGTTCTGTCATCGCCAAGGTAGCAACTGCAGGTGAGGCTGAATGCGACGCCGCCCTAGATGCTGCCCACCGCGCCAGCGTTTCATGGGCCAAAACGGCGCCACGTGTTCGATCTGAGATTTTACGTAAAGCATTTGAAATCATGACAGCTGAGAGCGATAACCTTGCAGGGTTGATTTCGAAGGAGAACGGCAAGGCTTTCTCTGATGCAAAGGGTGAAGTTGCCTACGCGGCAGAATTCTTCCGTTGGTTTGCAGAAGAGACAGTTCGAGTAGCGGGCGATTTCCGAATGGCTCCAAGTGGGGACAAGCGAATCATCGTCACCCACCAACCAATTGGCGTCTCAATACTTATTACTCCATGGAACTTCCCTGCTGGCATGGCCACTCGCAAGATTGGTCCAGCCATCGCCGCAGGTTGCACGATGATTCTCAAGCCCGCAGGTGAGACGCCGCTGACGGCGCTCGCCATCGTGGATATTCTCGAGCGAGCAGGGCTTCCAAAAGGCGTTCTGAATGTGATTCTTCCAGTTCCATCTGGTCCTGCCATTAGCAAGATGCTCCACGATAAGCGAGTAAAAAATCTCTCTTTCACAGGATCAACAGAGGTTGGTCGAATTCTACTTCGTGAAGCAACAGATCAAGTCATCCGCTGTTCTATGGAACTTGGCGGCAACGCACCGTTTGTTGTCTTTGGCGACGCAGATGTTTCAGAAGCTGTAAAAGGTTTGATGGTTGCAAAGATGCGCAATGGTGGAGCTGCATGTACTGCTGCTAATCGTATTTATGTACAGCGTCCGATTGCTGAAAAATTCATGGCAGAATTTTCAAAAGCGATGAGCGATCTAGTAATGGGAACCGGCATGGATACAGGCGTTCAACTTGGTGCAAGTGTCTCTGTTAAAGAGCGCAATAAGATCGCAGAGCTTGTTGACCAATCCGTTGCAGAAGGCGGCAAAGTAATGACGGGTGGCAAAACTCCTGATGGTCCAGGTGCCTTCTATCCAGCAACAGTTCTCGAAGTCGCGAAAGATAACCCGATCTTGCTCAATGAAATCTTTGGACCAGTCGCACCTGTCGTCATCTTTGATACCGAAGAAGAAGGTATCGCCTTGGCAAATGACAGCGATTTTGGCTTGATTAGCTATGTTTATTCAGGTGATCTCCGCCGTGGAATCCGCGTCGCGGAGGCGATGGAATCCGGAATGGTTGCAATCAACCGCGGAGTTGTCTCTGATCCTGCAGCTCCGTTTGGTGGCGTAAAGCAGAGTGGCCTTGGCCGCGAAGGCGGCTTTGATGGGATCCACGAATTCTTAGAAACTAAATACATCGGAGTTGAGATTTAATTTATTTCATTCAAGGGTGCCTAGGGTTAATCCATCAATTGAGTTAAAGTCTGCGCATGCAATTTGATTTCATTCTCGTCGGGAATGTCGATGGAATTTTATCGAACCTTCCAAAGGCGCTGAAATCATCAGGCTTTAGTCTTCTCGTTATCGGTGCGTCCGGTATGCCAATGATCAAAAGCCCGTGGATAGATTCCTCAATTGTGTTGTCAAGTAATATGCAGGAGTC
>CANJXW010000020.1 GCA_947478965.1 Candidatus Nanopelagicaceae bacterium
ATCCTAAGCGGTAGAAACTCACGTAGATCTGCTCGTGCGCCCGAGGCCAATATTGCGCCAGTACTCATCGCTTCCTCCCATGTGGTTTCGCCTCGTGCGAGGCTCAGCCACGTTGTTGCATCCATCTCGATCACATTTGCTGGTGTTCCACGAGTATGAGTTGGTCCATCACCGCATTGAATTGCAGCATATGGCGGTACGCGTACTTCAATTGCGCGACCAGGAGATTTTTCGACAAGGGCGGCAAGGGTTTCCTTAACCTCTGTGAGAATCTTGGGATCGCGCATCAAATTATCCAAACAACTTAGGAAATGTTTCGGTCCACGCGGTGCGCAACTCAGTAAGTGGAATATTTGCACCGTTGATTACAAGGCTATCGCCACCTGTTGTCCCAAGTTTTGTAAGAACAATCTGATGTTTGGTCGCAAGATCACCCAACGTCTTGGTTTGCGAAGGATCGATGGCAACGATAACTCGGCCAGGAGTTTCGCTCATCAGCGCTGTACCAATATTTTCAACGGTTACATCTGCGCCTACATTGTGGCGAAGAACCATTTCAGTGAGCGAGGCGCTTAAACCACCTTGGCTTAAATCATGCGCTGCAGTAAAGACTTTATTGACACGTCCTGCAACGAGAAGATCTATCAGTCTCATCTCGCGTTGCAGATCCGCGATCGGTGATTGTCCCCCACGTTGACCGTGAAGATATGCCCATTCACTACCTGCGAGATCATCTGCAGTCTCACCAAGGAGATAGAGATCAAGGCCCGCCTCTTCAAAACTCATCGGTGTGCGTGTTCGCACATCATCAATGACTCCAAGAACGCCAATGACTGGCGTTGGAAGAATTGCAACGCTTCCGGTCTGGTTGTAGAAAGAAACGTTTCCGCCTGTGACAGGAAGACCCATCTCAAGACATCCATCTGCAAGGCCGCGCACTGATTCGGCAAATTGCCACATAACCCCTGGATCTTCGGGTGAACCAAAGTTGAGGCAGTTTGTTACAGCAAGGGGCTTTGCGCCCGCTGTTGCAATATTTCGCGCCGCTTCTGCAAGAGCTAGCTTCGCACCTTCGTAAGGGTTGAGATAAGACCAGTTGGCATTGGCGTCGGTCGCAATAGCTACGCCGAGGTGGGTTTTTTCATCGATACGGACCATTCCAGAATCATCTGGTTGAGATTGAATTGTATTTCCCTGGACATAGCGATCGTATTGCGATGTAACCCAGGATTTATCAGCCAAGTTGGGAGCTGCAGCGAGTTTCAAAACAGTCGCTTTAATCTCATCACTCGTTGTTGGACGAGGCACGTTAATAACTTCTGCATTGACGCGATCAACATATTCTGGCTTTGCCAAGGGGCGGTTGTAGACCGGGCCATCGTGAGCAACAGTGCGTGGTGGGACATCGACGATGAGATCTCCGTGCCATGTGATTTCAAGTCGATCACCATCGGTAACTTCACCAATAACAGTGACCGTGACATCCCACTTGTCGCAGATTTCAAGGAAGCGCTTAATCTTTGATGGCTCGACAATTGCGCACATACGCTCTTGTGATTCTGACATCAGAATTTCCTCAGGAGAAAGTGAGGCATCACGAAGAGGAACTCGATCGAGCTCGACCTTCATTCCACCGCTGCCACCTGATGCAAGTTCACTCGTTGCACATGAAAGACCAGCGCCACCTAGATCTTGAATTCCGATCACGAGATCTTCAGCAAAGATTTCAAGAGAACATTCAATGAGGACTTTTTCTACAAAGGGATCGCCAACTTGAACTGCTGGACGCTTTGCAGATCCTGTTGTGTCGAATGTTTCAGAGGCAAGAACTGAGACTCCACCGATTCCATCTCCACCTGTCTTTGCTCCATAGAGCACAACGAGGTTTCCGGCACCTGCAGCTTTTGCCAACTTAATATCGCTATGTTTCATCACGCCAACGCAGAGCGCGTTAACAAGTGGATTTCCAATGTAGGTCTCATCGAAGACGACTTCTCCACCAATATTGGCAAGGCCAAGACAGTTTCCATATCCACCAACGCCTGCAACGATTCCGGGTAAGACGCGACGAGTATCAGGAGCATCTGCTGGGCCAAAGCGAAGTGGATCCATCACAGCGATGGGACGTGCGCCCATTGTTAAAATATCGCGAACGATTCCGCCCACACCTGTTGCTGCGCCCTGATATGGCTCGATAAAAGATGGGTGATTATGTGACTCAATCTTAAAAGTAACCGCATATCCCTGGCCAACATCAACAACGCCTGCATTCTCGCCAATTCCAACGAGGAGAGCATCAGTTTTTACTGCCTTATCGCCGAACTGCTTGAGGTGGACCTTAGATGATTTATACGAGCAGTGCTCAGACCACATCACCGAATACATCGCGAGTTCAGATGATGTCGGGCGTCTTCCCAAAATCTCCTTAATGCGCGCATACTCATCTGGCTTTAGCCCGAGTTCGGCAAATGGTTGGCTCTGATCCGGAGAGCTTTGCGCAACGGTGACTGTATCGAGCGTCATTTATTTCACCATCGCATTAAGAACAGAAGTAAAGAATCCAAGCCCATCAGCTGTGGGACCAGTAAGAGTGTTAATCGCATGCTCTGGGTGGGGCATGAGCCCAACAATATTTCCGCGTTCATTTGTTATTCCAGCGATGAGGTTACGTGAACCGTTTGGATTTTCTCCAACATAACGGGCAACAATCCGACCTTCACCTTCTAGCACCGCAAGGGTTTCATCGTCACACATAAATGCGCCTTCTCCGTTTTTAAGCGGAATCACAATCTCTTGCCCTTGTGTAAATGAGGATGTCCAAGCGGTTGTTGTATTTTCAATGGATATCTTCTGATCAGTACAGAGAAAGTGAAGTTCGCTATTGCGAGTGAGAGCACCTGGCAGTAAATGTGTTTCGCAGAGAACTTGAAAACCGTTACAGATTCCAAGAAGTGGCATGCCACCTTTTGCAGCATCAATAATCTTTTCCATCACTGGAGCGAAACGTGAGATCGCACCACAACGCAGGTAATCGCCGTATGAGAATCCACCTGGCAAGATCACTGCATCCACGCCCTTAAGGTCTGCATCTTTATGCCATAACGAGATTGCAGTGGCTCCGCCTGTTGTTACCGCGCGTGCCGCATCTCGATCATCGAGAGTACCTGGAAAGGTTACGACGCCGACCTTCATTATTTCTCGACTCGAACTACAAAGGTTTCAATGACGGGGTTTGCAAGTAACTTTTCAGCAGCAACTTCGACTTCTGCTAGTTGCGCCGCGGTTGGTTCGCCTTCTATCTCAATTTCAAATCGCTTACCTTGGCGCACGCTCTTAGCGAAGGTGAAGCCAAGTCGTGGAAGCGCTGCAGATACTGCGCTGCCCTGAGGGTCAAGAATCTCAGGCTTTAACATCACATCAACCACGATCTTTGCCATTGTGCGCTCCTTTTATAGGGTTTTAGAACTTATTTCCGGTGATTCGATAGAAAGCTTCTTCGTAACGTTGGGCGGTCTTTTCCACGATCTCATTGGGAAGTGCAGGAGGTCGGCTCTTTCGATCCCAGCCACTTGCCGTTAAATAATCGCGAACGTATTGCTTATCAAAGGATGCTTGAGATGATCCAGGTGCCCACAGACTTTCTTCCCAGAAGCGTGATGAATCAGGGGTGAGCGCTTCATCGCCAAGAATGATCTTCCCTGCGCCATTGCGTCCAAATTCAAATTTTGTATCTGCCAAGATAATTCCGCGTGACTGGGAAAATTCTGCAGCAGTGTCATAGAGGCGAAGGGTGAGATCTTTTAATTCACGAGCAACATCTTCTCCGACAATTTCTGTCGCTGTTGCAAAATCAATATTAATATCATGATCACCGATCTGAGCCTTTGTTGCTGGCGTAAAAATACTTTCCCTGAGCTTGGATCCGTCAACTAGTTCATCTTCAAGAAGATTGCCACAAACCATCTTGTTCTCTTTATATTCAGCAAGGCCGCTACCTGTGAGATAACCTCGAGCAACGCATTCAATATCAAACATTTCAAGTGGAGTAACGATCACAGCACGATCTGCGACAGAGCGCGGAACTTCATCGCTAATAATGTGATTTGGCACGACATCTTCAAGAAGTTCAAACCAAAAGAGTGAGAGCTGGGTAAGGATCGCGCCTTTGCCCGGTATCTCCGTTGGAAGTACCCAGTCAAAGGCTGAAATCCGATCGGATGCTACGAGAAGAACTTCGCTTTTATCGTTTGTGTAAAGGTCACGAACTTTTCCGGTGCGCAGATGTGTCCACCCAAGTATTGAAGGCGCTGGCGGTGGACCAGCTGTGCCGAATCCGCTCACCGAATAGAGCCGGGTTTGTACTGCGCTGCCGCAGGGTGCGCGGATGTGATCGCTTCAATGCGACCTACAACTCGAGCAATTTGTTGGCGAGCATCGCCAGTAAATTCAATTGGTTCGCGAATCAACGCATCAAGATCGTTGCGATCGAGCGGTAGTCGTGAATCCCCCGCAAGAGAATCAAGGAGAGTATTTGCCTTACCTTCACGCATCAAGAGAGCCGCTTTAACAGCGTGTTCCTTGATTATTTCGTGGGCAGCTTCGCGGCCAAGGCCAGCTTTAACAGAGGCCATCAAAATCTTTGTCGTAGCTAAGAAGGGAAGGTAGCGATCGAGCTCTGCTTGAATGACTGCAGGGAAGGCGCCGAACTCGCTCATGATTGTCAGCATCGTTTCAAGCAATCCATCAATGGCATAGAAAGCATCAGGAAGAGCGACGCGACGTACAACGCTGCAGGAGACATCTCCTTCATTCCATTGATCGCCAGATAGTTCAGAGACCATAGATGCATATCCGCGCAAGATCACAGTCAAGCCATTAACGCGTTCGCATGAGCGCGTATTCATCTTATGTGGCATGGCAGATGATCCGACTTGCCCGGCTTTAAAACCTTCAGTGACGAGTTCTGCGCCAGCCATCAATCGGATTGAAGTTGCAAGAGAAGAAGGTGATGCAGCGATCTGTACAAGAGTTGTGACAACATCGTAATCAAAAGATCGTGGATAGATCTGACCTGTTGAATCCATAACGTTTTCAAAACCAAGTTCGGCTGCGATTGATCTCTCTAATTCAAGGTGAGCAGCCGATGAACCAAGTAGATCAATCGAATCCTGTGCTGTTCCGACAGGTCCTTTGATTCCGCGCATTGGATAACGATCTTGAAGCGCAGTAAGTCGTTCATATGCAAAGAGAAGTTCTTCGCCTGCAGAAGCAAAGCGTTTTCCAAGTGTGGTGATTTGTGCCGGAACATTATGCGAGCGACCAGCAATCGGTTGATCTGCATACATACTTGCCTTCGCAGCAATCGCTGCAAGGAGAGCGATAGTTTTTTCTTGTACGAGTTCAAGGCCGCGTTTAATTTGAAGCGCTTCGATATTTTCTGTGAGGTCGCGACTAGTCATTCCTGCGTGAATTGCTTCGTGGCCAGCAAGTGCATTGAACTCTTCGATTCGCGCCTTGACATCATGGCGCGTTAATTTCTCGCGAGTATCAATAGATGCAAGATCCACGGTATTGATTACTTTTTCATAATCTGCAATAACTGAATCTGATATTACGTGGCCAAGTTTTGATTGGGCGCGGGCAACTGCGAGCCAAAGTCTGCGCTCTGCAATGATTTTCTGCTCTGGCGCGAAGATCTCACGCATTGCAGTTGATGCATAACGATCAGCTAGGACGCTCACTGGTGCATTCTCTCTCATTTAATTGCCCTTCTCCGCCACCGACGCATTGAAGGCGATATCACTGCGGAAGAATGAACCCTCGAGCTGAATCTGAGAAATCGCTCGATAAGCCCGATCACGGGCTTCGGTCAGATCAGCGCCGCTTCCGGTCACGGTAAGTACTCGTCCGCCACTTGAGACAAGGCCGTGTGGGGCAAGAGAAGTTCCTGCGTGGAAGATCTGTGCCCCTTCGATTTCTGGAATTGCAGTGATCGCGCCATTTATCTTTGGAGATTGTGGATACCCAGGAGCTGCAAGGACAACTGTCACCGCGCTTCCACTTTCCCATTCGAGTGCAACATCATCGAGTGAATCAGTTGCAGCTTTATAGAGAAGTTGTGCGAGTGGGGTCTTCAACAGTGGGATGAGTACCTGTGTCTCTGGATCTCCAAAGCGCGTATTAAATTCGATGACACGAATTCCGTGATCTGTGAGTGCAAGTCCTGCATAGAGAAGCCCGACGAAGGGAGTACCGCGCGCAGCCATCTCGGCGATCATCGGAGCTAATACTTTTTCATATGTTTCATCCATGATGTCATCTGGCGCCCAAGGCAACGGTGAATATGCACCCATACCGCCGGTATTAGGTCCGAGGTCACCATCGAGTGCGCGTTTGAAATCCTGAGCAGGTTGCATGGGAAGAATATTTCTTCCATCTGAAATTCCAAAGAGAGAGATCTCGGGACCATCAAGGAATTCCTCAATCACAACGCGCTTGCATGACATTGCATGTTCGAAAGCCTCGGTGCGCTCCTGAGTTACGACGACGCCTTTGCCTGCAGCTAGCCCGTCATCTTTTACGACATACGGTGCACCGAAAGAATCAAGTGCTTCATTGATTTCACTTTCTGTTGTGCAGGTAAAACTGCGGGCAGTCGGAACTCCTGCATCGCGCATAACCCCTTTTGCGAAGTCCTTAGATCCTTCTAGTTGAGCTGCAGCTTTTGAGGGCCCAAAGGTTGCGATTCCAGCTGCTCGCAGCAGATCGGCGACGCCGTTTACGAGAGGTACTTCAGGGCCAATAACGACGAGATCTACGGCTAACTGCTTCGCAAGATCAACAAGTGCTTGATTATCAGTAATTGCAACAGGATGGATCGTTGCAAAGGTTGCTATACCTGGATTTCCAGGAGCGCAGTGAAGTTCGGTGCACTCTGGATCTGCCTGTAGTCCTAGTGCAAGTGCGTGTTCGCGACCGCCGCTTCCAACTAGGAGGATTTTCATAACTTAAATGAAATCCTTTACGACAATTGTTTGATCGCGACCAGGTCCAACCCCGATTGCGCTCATGGGCGCCCCCGAGATTTTCTCAAGGAAGGTGATGTAATCCTGAGCGTTCTTGGGAAGATCACTTAGCTTTCGCGCACCTGAAATATCTTCAGTCCAACCAGGAAGATATTCATAAATCGGTTTTGCATGGTGGAAATCTGATTGCGATGCAGGTAGTTCCTCAACGCGTTTTCCATCAATCTCATATGCAACACAGACAGGAATTTCTTTCCAGCCTGTCAATACATCAAGCTTGGTAAGGAAGAAATCAGTTAATCCATTTACACGGACTGCATAACGTGCAATCGGTGCGTCATACCAACCGCAGCGACGAGCACGTCCAGTCGTTACTCCAATTTCTCCACCGATGCGACGAAGATTTTCTCCATCTTCATCAAAGAGTTCTGTAGGAAATGGACCAGAACCAACGCGCGTTGTATACGCCTTTACGATGCCGATAACACGGCTAATTTGTGTTGGTCCGATTCCGGAACCAGTACATGCGCCGCCCGCTGTCGGATTAGATGATGTAACAAATGGATATGTTCCATGATCGACATCAAGAAGCGTTCCTTGAGAACCCTCAAGAAGAACTCTCTTGC
>CANJXW010000021.1 GCA_947478965.1 Candidatus Nanopelagicaceae bacterium
GGTGACGTCTTCGGTGCACCTCTTGCAATGGAAGGCCTGCTCGCTTTCTTCCTTGAGAGCACCTTCTTAGGTCTTTGGATCTTTGGCTGGGATCGACTTCCAAAGCGAATCCACCTTGCAACAATCTGGCTCGCATCATTTGGAACGCTTCTATCTGCGTACTTTATTTTGGCTGCAAATGCATGGATGCAACATCCCGTTGGATATACATTCAACGTTGAAAAGGGTCGCGCAGAACTTACCGATATCGTGGCAGTTCTGACACAGAAGACAGCGGTCTACACCTTCTTCCATACAATTCCATCAGCGTTCTTCGCGAGTGGTGCCTTTATGGCAGGAATCGCCGCCTGGCTTCTGATGAAGAAGAAAGATTCCGAGATGTCTCGCGGAACTCTTAAACTTGGTTTGATAACAATGATTGTTAGCTTCCTTGTTGTCTCAGTTACTGGTGACTGGAATTCCAAATTGATGACTGATCAACAGCCTATGAAGATGGCAGCAGCTGAAGCTCTCTATGAAACAACAGAGGGCGCACCATTTTCACTCTTAACTATCGGAACTCTTGATGGTTCACGATCTGTCTTCCAGATTGATGTTCCTTCCGTTCTCTCATTCCTTGCAACAGGCGATGTCAATGGCACCGTCAAGGGCGTTAACGATCTTCAAGCTGAATATGAAGCCAAATACGGCCCAGGTGATTACACACCAAATATTCCTCTTGCCTATTGGTCTTTTAGGCTCATGATTGGACTTGGTGCGATCGCCTTCTTGCTTGCCTTGCTTACCTTGTGGCAAATGCGTCGAGGCGGAACTCCTCGTGGAAAATGGTTCTTACCTTCCATGATTGCGCTGCCATTTATTCCGATTGCATCAATCTCATTTGGTTGGATCTTCACAGAAACAGGACGACAACCATGGGCGGTCTTCGGACTCTTTAAAACTGCCGATGGCGTGAGCGCTGTTGTTTCAGCGGGAAGCGTTCTCTTCACAATGATTGTCTTTACCCTTCTCTATGGATTCCTTGCTGTGATTGAAATTGGACTCACTCTCAAGGTAATTAAGAACGGCCCACAAACTGAATTGGATTATGAAGATCCAAAACTTGGTGGGTCTGATACCAAACCACTCGTGATGGCTTACTAGGAGGCGAATCGAAATGACATTTCAAACAACGTGGTTTCTCCTCATCGCAGTTCTCTGGATCGGATACTTCATTCTCGAAGGATTCGACTTCGGAGTAGGGATACTGATGCCTTTTGTTTCTCGCAATGAGGCAGATCGCAGAGCTGTATTAACAACTCTTGGACCGGTATGGGATGGCAATGAGGTGTGGCTACTCGTTGCAGGTGGAGCAACCTTTGCCGCCTTCCCTGAATGGTATGCAACGCTCTTTAGCGGTTTCTATCTTCCGCTCTTTCTTATCTTGGTCTCACTCATCGTTCGCGGAGTGGCCTTTGAATATCGAAGCAAATATGGAAAAGCGCAATGGCGTCAACGTTGGGATATCGCAATTTTCATTAGCAGTGCAATTCCAGCGCTGCTCTGGGGCGTTGCCTTTGCCAATATCGTCCGTGGAGTACCGCTAGAAAAATCTGCAGACGGTTATATTGAATACACGGGTGGGTTCTTTAACCTTCTTAATCCTTATGCCTTGCTCGGTGGAGTTGTCACTCTGACTGTCTTCCTGACTCATGGAGCGATATTTCTCTCGCTCAAAACAGCGGGCGGTATTCGTGAACGTGCTCATGATCTTGGTCTAAAGATTGGCGTTGTCGCTGCCGTTGCAGCGGTCGCGTTCCTCCTTTGGACAAACCTCATGTTGCCAGAATTCGATGCAGGCGTTGCTGCGCTATCTCTTGGCGTTGCCTTAGCCTGGGTAGCTGGCCTTGCAGCGACATATCTTCGTCGTGAGGGATGGTCATTTATCTTCTCGGCAAGTGCAATCTTGCTCTTTGTCACAGATTTGTTCTTTGCTCTCTATCCACGCGTGATGCCAAGTTCGGTGAGCTCACAGTTCGATCTCACCATCACCAACGCATCAAGTACTGATTACACCCTGAAGGTGATGACGGTCGTTGCAGTGGTCATGACTCCACTTGTTCTTCTCTATCAGGGTTGGACATATTGGGTATTTAGAAAGCGCGTAAGTTCATCTCAGATAGTCAACCCTGAGAGAGGGCTTTTAGATACAGAACACCATATATTGCATCAATGAAATCTAGTGATATGCGGCTACTGCTCTCCCGGAGCGGTAGCCGCAGTCTTTTCATCGTCATAGCCTTCGCCTCAATAATCTGGGCGGGGATCATCGTCGCGCATGCGCTACTCATAACCTCGATTGTCGTGGGGGTCATCGAGGGCGCAGAAGGCGTACCCAGCAAGATTGTTCTGCTGGCTGGTCTGTGGCTCTTTCGATCTTTCTTCCAATCAACCTTTGAGTATTGGTGCAGCATTCAAGCGGTGAAAATAAAGGAAGATTTAAGGCGCAGCGTCACAACGTCTTTGCCTTCTCTTGAAAATCCATCGCCATCTCACCTGACTTCCCTTCTCGTCAAGGGATTTAATTCCCTCGATATCTATATCGGTCGTTTTTTACCGCAGCTGTTTTTCTCGATCGTTACTCCAATTGTTGTTATCGCAACAATGGCAAAACTTGATCTACTCTCAGCTGTTATCGCAATCCTTACTCTGCCCTTGATCCCGTTCTTTGGTGCATTCATCGGAAAGTTCACATCGGAATCCGTTTCTAAGAAATGGCAGACTCTCGGTACTCTCTCGAAGTATTTTGAAGATTCTCTTCGCGGCTTTATTACCTTGCGAATCTTTGGTCGTCAAAAGAGCCAAGGAGAACGAATTCAGGAGATGGGGGATCAGTACACAACTGAGACGATGAAGGTGTTGAAGATTTCCTTTCTCTCAGCTCTTGCCCTTGAACTCTGTGCAACTATCTCGGTCGCACTCATCGCTGTTGCAGTAGGTCTAAGACTGGTAGATAGCAAGATTGCTTTTTTCAACGCACTTGCTGTTCTTGTTCTGGCACCAGAGGTTTACTTCCCACTGCGTAACGCTGCAACTCTCTTCCACGCATCAGCTGATGGAACCGCGGCACTTGCCGAAATTCGTACCTTGCAATCTGAGGCCAAGCCACTTGTACCTCAAGAAAAGAGTGATTTTTCATCACTCACATCTCTTCAATGGGGAGACTGGGTGCTCAACATCCCTGGGGTCATTGAATCGAGAATCCCTTCAACGGCGATTGCTGTCGGTGAAGTAGTTGTCATTCTTGGTGAATCTGGAATTGGAAAGACCTCTTTTGCAGAAAATCTTCTCGGACACACCTTTGATGCAGATCTCATTGTGAATGGAGATCGCGAACTTGGCGCATCGGATACACAATCATGGCAGCGCGCAATCGGATGGATCCCGCAAACTCCGCATATGGCTGCGGGCTCGATTGCACATCAGTTCAGACTAATTGCACCAGAGATCACTGATGCAGAAATCACTCGGAGGCTATTGGAACTCTCACTTGATATCGCGGAGTTGCCTCAGGGGATTACAACGCTCATTGGCGGCAGTGGTGAAAAATCTGATGCTCTCTCAGGTGGCCAATTACGAAAAGTTGCCATCGCACGGGCCTTGCTGAGAAATCCTCTTCTGATCGTGGCAGATGAACCCACCGCAGATCTTGATTACAAGAGCGCCGAAGTAATAATGCAAGTTTTGCGTAAGTCTGTGCAAAACGGTGCAGCCCTCGTTCTGATCACGCACGATCGATCACTCATCACGCAGAGTGATCGCGTTGTAGAAGTCGTTCGGAACCTTGCATGAAATCTTTTCGTGGTCGCATGACCCTTGCCGTACTCCTCGGCGCAGCTGCCTATATCGGTGGAACTGGGCTGACTATTTCAAGTGCGTGGCTCATTACGATGGCATCGTCGCATCCGCCCATTCTTACTTTGAGCGTTTCGATTGTGCTCGTACGTTTCTTTGGAATCTTTCGATCTGCTGCACGATATGGCGAGAGAATTATCAGCCATGAAGCGGTCTTTAAACGCTTGACTTCATTGCGTGCTGCGCTCTTTCGCAAGCTGGGTGGCAAGAGTGTGACCTTCGCACGAGACCTTAACTCTGGAACTTTTGTTAAATCAATCGTGGATGATGTTGAACGAGCTCAAGAATTTCAACTTCGCGTAACGCTTCCGCACTTCACCGCAGTGATCTCCCTTGCTACGGGAATATTGATTGCTTGGTGGATTCGCATTGAATCGCTCTTCATTATTGCTTCTGCAAGTGCGCTCCTTTTATTTGTTATACCGCGCCTCATCTCACGGGCATGCGAATTTACAGCGAAGAATTTGGAAGAGAAAGAATCTCTTTACTCGCAAGTTTTGAGCTCTTCAACTTTTGGCATGATTGAAGCCAACATGTATGGATACCTCGACTCGAACTTGGAATCAGCGCATATCTTGGAGAGCGAATTACTGAGAAATGAAGTTCGTTTGCTTAGAAGAACATGGATTGCCCAACTGCTTACCTCATTGATCCTTGGAGGGTCCATAGTCGTAAGCGCATTTGCTGCATACATGATCTCGGGGCAAGAATTTTTGCCAGCTGTGAAAGTAACCATGCTTATCTTTCTTCCGCTTGTGATCTTTGAGGCGATTACATCGTGGTATCCCAACCTCTTCCAAGCAGGCAAACTCATTACCGCTAAGACCCGTGTTGCTCGAATTCTTGAGGAGCCTGAGTATCTTCAGGTGCAGACTCTTGAGCCTTCACTTCCTATTACTGAGCTCGTCCTTTCGCAGGTAGAGGTCACGTGGGGAGCACGTTTCATGAAGCCGGTCTCACTTCACGCGCACTGCGGGTGGCCTCTGGTTATTCGAGGAAAGAGCGGCAGTGGCAAATCAACCCTTGCCATGGGTCTCTTGGGTTTACTGCCATATCGAGGATCGATCACGATAAATGGTTGCGAGATAAGAGATATTCGCGAGCTAGAACATTATGTAACAGGCTCGCTCCAAAGCGGACATATCTTCAATACAACGGTGCGCGAAAATCTCAAGATTGCCGGTTCTGATCTGACAGATCGACAGATAGAAGAAGCTCTAGAGGTAGTCGAACTTGGCTCACTTGGATTAGATACTCTCATTGGAGAATTCGGCCGCCCGCTATCTGGTGGCGAAGCTAAACGCGTGGGTGTAGCCAGGGCTCTTCTTTCGAGCGCCCCGATCGTGATCTTGGATGAACCCACCGCGCACCTTAATGCCGAACTTGCCGCCCGCATAGAAGAGCGCATTCTCGCTACCTTCTCAGAACGGCTACTCATTATTATTACTCATTCCGGGTGGAGTCGAGTGGAAAGAACATTCACTCTCACGAGAGAATAGGCAGATGGCCACCCTCGACTCCAAATTAGTAAACGTTGTGGGAGATCGAACGGCGAAAGTTCTCGATACGATATTTGGATATAAGACGGCTGGAGATTTACTTCATCACTATCCACGTCGCTACTTAGTTCGCGGAGAACTCAGCGATATCGCCGAACTCGGTGAAGGTGATGAAGTAACGATCCTTGCCGAAATATTTAGCTCATCTTCGCGAAGATTGCAAGCGCGCAAAGGGAGCATGCTAGAGGTCGTAGTCACAGATGGCAGCGCGAAACTATCGCTGACTTTTTTTAATCAAGCATGGCGCGAGAAAGAGTTACGCGTTGGCAGACAGGGTCTCTTTGCTGGAAAAGTTGGTGTATTTAATGGAAAGCGTCAGTTAGCGCATCCTGACTACGAGATGATTCCCGACGGCAACGATGTCGATGCAGCAGTTGAAAACTTTGCTGGAAAATATCTTCCGATGTATCCAGCCAGTGCGAAACTTCCATCATGGAAGATCGCCCAATGCGTAAATCTTGTAGCCCAATCTCTCGATGAAATTCCAGATTTTCTCCCCGAATCTCTGCGTGAAGAACGCCGATATCCAACTCTCCATCAGGCATTGCTGCAGTTACATAACCCTGCAGATTTAGATCAGGCAGATATTGCCCGCGAACGCCTGACTTTTGATGAAGCCTTTCTCTTGCAGTTACTTCTCTTGGAGCGCAGAGCTGAACTTCGCAAACTCAAAGCTACTTCACGGCCAGTTCGAAGCGCTGGAATTCTTGAGGCGTTCGATGCGGCGCTACCTTTTGAGCTTACCGCTGGACAGAAATTTGTTGCAGATGAGATTGAAAGAGATCTTGCTGCGCCCTATCCCATGCATCGATTGTTACAGGGCGAAGTTGGTTCAGGAAAGACCATTGTTGCGATTCGTGCAGCCCTTGCAGTTGTTGATTCTGGAGGGCAGTGTGCTCTTCTTGCACCGACAGAAGTTCTTGCAGCGCAGCACCTTCGGACAATTGAAAAGTTATTAGGACCCCTTGCCCAAGGTGGCATGTTGGGCGCATCCGAGATTGCAACGCAGGTTACTCTTTTAACAGGTTCTCAGAACGCTGCTGCCCGTAAGGATGCACTCGCACTTGCTGCATCAGGACAAGCGGGGATAGTGATCGGAACGCATGCCCTGTTGGGTGATGCTGTTGCATTTCATGATCTTGGTTTGATTATTGTCGATGAACAACATCGATTTGGAGTTGAACAACGTGATGCGCTCAAGAGCAAAGCGGTAAACCCTCCTCATCTCTTAGTCATGACTGCAACGCCAATCCCGCGAACCGTTGCAATGACGGTTTTTGGTGATCTCGATATCTCGACGCTTCGCGAACTTCCGCTTGGCCGACAACCCATCACGACCCACGTCATCCCTGTTCTTGAAAAACCAACACATCTAGATCGCGCCTGGGAGCGCATTCGTGAAGAAGTTGCACAAGGAAATCAGGCATATGTAGTCGCGCCAAGAATTAGCGCTGGAACCTCAGAGGATGCAGATTTAGATTTCCTCTATGGAGAAAGTTCTCCCGATATTGCATCCGTAGAAGAGTTGGGACCGCTGCTTGCTGGGGGAGCCCTTAAAGGGCTTCGCGTTGCTCCGCTTCACGGCAGGCAGAGCGCAGAAGTTAAAGATGCAACGATGCGAGCATTTTCACAAGGTGAGATCGATGTTTTGATTTCAACGACAGTCATTGAAGTAGGCGTGGACGTTCCCAATGCAACGGTAATGGTGATCATGGATGCCGATCGATTTGGCGTTTCACAGCTCCATCAGTTGCGCGGCCGAGTTGGGCGAGGAACGTCACCTGGACTCTGTCTCCTAGCAAGTAGCGCGCTACCCGAAACTTCTGCACGAGAGCGTCTTGAAGCCGTTGCTGGTACCCAAGATGGTTTTGAACTTTCGAGAATTGATTTGGAACAACGCAGAGAAGGCGATGTTCTCGGAGCAAATCAATCAGGTTCACGGTCGCATCTGCGCCTACTGCGAGTATTGCGTGATGAAGGGCTCATCGATGAGGCAAGAAAGAGCGCGGAGAAGATTTTAGAAGAAGATTGCGAACTTGAGCGTTATCCTGCTCTCAAGGTTGAACTCTCAATTCTGCAGGCAGATGCTGCAGCCGATTACATTGATAAAGGATAGGTAGATGCGAATCATTGCAGGTGCGGCAAAGGGGCGAAATATTTCTGCAGTAGCAGGAGCAAC
>CANJXW010000022.1 GCA_947478965.1 Candidatus Nanopelagicaceae bacterium
ATCATCTCTCGCTGGATTGCTGATTACGCCAACATCAAATCTTTCGCCAAATACTTTGGATCTTGTTTTAATCGTTGGCTTTACCGCAGCTGTAGTTGGGGGACTCGATAGTTTGCCAGGTTCGGTTATCGGAGGATTTATTCTTGGATTCCTGATCTCGTTTGTAACTTTCTATCGCTCTCCAGAAGATGTCTTTATCTCCATCCTTGCTCTTCTCCTGATCATGCTCATCATCAGACCAAATGGCCTTATGGGCAGCAAGGAGGTGCGCCGTGTTTAAAGGAAAATCAATCGCACTCAACAGCCTTCTTAAAACAGTTCTCTTTCTTCTTGTAATTTTCTTCCTCGGTAAAATCTTTGATCCGTATAACCAAGGTCAGCTCAGCGTTGTTCTTATCCTCTTTATTGGCGTGCTTTCGATAACGATGCTCACAGGTTCTTCAGGTCAGATCTCACTTGGTCAAGGTGCGCTGATGGCAGTTGGTGGATATGCCATGGCGCTTCTGATTCTCAACGCTGGAATTGTTCTCTGGCTCGCAGTCTTACTTTCGATCATCGCTTCAGCAATTGCCGGCTTCTTACTTGGCATAGCAGCAGCGCGTTTGAGTGGCCCTTACCTAGCAGGGACAACTCTTGTGATCGCCCTTGCGATTCCATCTCTTGCCAATCGATACGATTCAATACTTGCAGGAGATGTCGGGTTGATAGTTGACTTTGGAACTCCTCCAACGTGGGTGACGAACCTTCTTGGAGAACTTGGCTACGAACAATGGCAACTTTATTTTGTACTTCCCTTTGCAGGCCTTGCACTCTTCTTTGCTCTCAATATCTTTGCATCGCGGATGGGAAGAAGCTGGCGCGCACTTCGTGACCATGAGATTGCATCATCGCTTATGGGGATCAAAAGTTCACGCACACGCATTTTGGTCTTTGTTGTCTCATCAGCCTTTGCAGGTCTATCTGGTGCGCTCTATGGTCTTCGCGGAATTGTTGGACCGAGCGTCTATCCCGTCTCGCTCTCCTTGACCCTTCTCACCGCTGCAATTCTCGGTGGAATCAGAAGTATCGCTGGCGCCTTTATCGGCAGCGTCTTGGTCGTCTTTCTTCCAGATTGGATCGAAAGCGCCACCAGCCGGTTCGAGGTATCGACCCAGATTTCGGATTATCTCCCCGCGGTTGTTTCGGGCGTCCTCTTAATCGCCACGGTCGTGGCCAATCCCGCAGGGGTTGTCGGTGGGTTTAGCCACAAGAAGCGCCACTAGTTCGGCCTTTATAACGATTTCGTGACGCTCAATCCATTCATTTCAGGCGCAAATTCTGTTACCGTCGGGGTAGCCAAGGGCGACTCCGTCCTAGCTGCCGTGCTCGTTTTACCCTCGTAGCGGGTCGGCAAAACGCAAAAGAAAGAGTGAACGTAGTGAATATTCGTGCATCTCTGACCCGTCGTACATTTGGACGCGTCATTACGGTTACCGCCGGAGTTGCTGTAAGTGCATTGGCGCTCAGCGCCTTGCCCGCAACTGCCGCAACTGAACCAGGCGTCAGCGCCACAGAAATCGTCCTAGGAATGCAGTTGCCACAAACTGGCGCAGCATCTCCAGGGTATAACAAGGTAGATGACGCAATGCGCGCCTACTTTGATTACGTCAACTCAAAGGGTGGCGTATATGGCCGCAAGATTCGTCTTGAAGTTAAAGATGATAATTACAAGGCAGGCCTCACAGTTTCAACTGCATCGGCTCTCATCAACAAAGAGAAGATCTTTGCATTTATTGGATCAGTCGGAACTCAGACACACGTCTCTGTTATCGCAGATATCAACCGTCGCAAGATCCCTGACCTTTTTGTTAACAGTGGATATACCGGTTTCTATACAAATCCAAAGAAATATCCAACAACTTTCGGTGGACTTGGAACATATGTAACTGAAGCCAAGATTCTTGGTAAGTACATGAAGGAAACCTTCCTAACTGAGAAGATCGGTATCATCTATCAAACTGATGACTTCGGTCGTAACACAGTTGCAGGTCTCAAGAGTGCTGGATATACATTTGAAGCACGCAAGACAGCAGCAACATTTGTTGCAGGAACACAAGCTGGCGGCCTTGATGCCCAGATGACACAGCTCAAGGACAACGGCGTTGAAGTTGTTGTTGTCGGCGCAGTTGCATCAGCATTTGCCGCAGCAGTTGCATCAGCGAACAAGATTGGTTACAAGCCAAAGAAGTGGGTAGTAATTAGCGTTGGAGCAGATGCGACAACATTCCAGACAATTCTTCTAGACAAGGGAATTCCGCTTGCAACAAGTGCGTTTCTCCTTACTGGAACAATAACGTCATCACACGCACCAGCCCCAGGCGATGCAACGGATGAATTTGTTACAGCATTTAAGAAGATCAATAAGGATTTCAATAATGGTCCTGAAACGACATGGGATAACAACGTTCTCCAAGGCATGAACATCGCCTACCAGATGACATCTGTTCTAGTCGGAGTCGGCAAGAACGGCGTTACTCGCAAGAACGTAATCTCCTACATGGAGAAGAACGCAGCAAAGATCACAAGCGCTGCATTCTCTCCTCTTGGATATTCAGCGACAACACACGAAGCCTTCACTGGCTTCTGGGTCGGAGCATACGATGCTTCAACTGTCCTTAAGCCAGTTGGCGCTACACGTCAGATGTGGACAACAGATTCAGGCACAGGTCCTGTAACTGAACTTAAATGGACTCGCCCAGCAATCGGTGCGGATTCACTACCGAAGGGATTTAGTGCTAAATAATGAAAATCTCACTTATTCGTAAATCTCTCGTTCTCCTCGGTGCATCTGCACTTATCGCAACAGGAACAATTGTTGCAATCCCTGCAGCTTCTGCTGCTCCAACATGTGCAGTCGCATCTGGCGTGACAACGTGCCTTGGCAAGCTCACAGCTGGTGGCGATTACGTCATCAAAGTTCCAGCTAACTTCGGCGGAACTGTTTTCTTCTGGAACCACGGTTTCCGTAACTCATACACAATTCCTGGCGTAACTGCTGCACCTACAACGGTTCAGGAAATCACTCCAGCAAATGACACGACGCTGAAAGACATCACAGCGATCATGCTCAAAAAAGGCTTCGGAGTCGCATCCTATGACGGTGTTTCAAAGGGTCTCCATGGATGGAACAACACCGATCGTATCGAAATGCTCAAAGAGCTTATCGATATCACTGGCGAACAGTTCACTTCAATGAAGAAGAAGGTTGTCTACGGTTCATCACAAGCTGGTTCATTCCTTCCAGCATTTGCTGAGAAGTACCCAAGCTATGCAGATGCAGTCGGAATCATGGCAGGCCTTGAGCCAGCAAAGACAACTTTTGCATCACTTTGCGACACCATGTTTATCTTGAGCGTCTTTGCTGATCCAAACATCAAGGGTTGTTCTGCACTGGGTGTTTCAGATGCACGTGGTGGACAGACTGTTGCCGTTGGAGAAATTCAAAAGGTAGGAGCTCTTCTGACTACATGGTCTCAAAACCTTGGAGCGCCATCGATTGCATATCCAGCATCGATCGCACCATATGGAATTCCACAACGTTCAGCGCTATTGATGATGGGTCTGCTTACAGGCATCCCAACAAAGAGCGCACACATGGATGGAATTACTCCTAGCTCAAAAATTCTAGAGCAGAGCATTAACTCAACAGTTGCTGTTCTAGAAAATGCTGCAGTCTCAATTGTTACTGGTGTACTTGCAGGTCAGGCGATTTCACAACTCACAGGCCCTGGCTTCTATGACAATACAAAGACTGACTATGCATCACTCTTAACCGATGCAGAACTTGGTCGATATAACCTTGGCCTATCAGGCGATGATGGAATCAACCTCATGCTGGCAACTCTTGCAGCAGCTCCACGCATTAAGGGTGATCCTGAAGCGATGGCTAGGTTCGCAGCACTTGATAAGACCAACTACTCATCAACAAAGCCATTTGTTTTGATGGCCAATGAAGCAGACCGTCTCGTCTTCCCTGGTAACCAAGCGCTCTTCGTTGAGAAGGCTCGCGCCGCCTACGATGCACGTGTTGAAAAGTACGATGCAGCACTTGCTGCTGCAGTCACTTCTGCACAGAAGAAGGCAGTCCGTGCGACTAAGCCAGTCTGGAACGTTGTATCACTCTATGCAGTGACTCCAGATACATATACAAAATACACTGCAGCTGGTCTTCCAGACTTTACTGCAGCACCAGCGCCATCTGGCGTAGGTCACCAAACCTTCACAGTCCCACAAATGACTGAGTGGGTTCGCCTCTTGGCTAACGCCGCCACAAGCGGCAAGGTTGCTCCGCAATCATCAACACCTTATTTCGCAAAGCATGCAGCAGGACTCAGCGATGATCCTGATTACATGCCAAACGAACTTAAGTTCAAGTAAATAAAATCAAGTAAAGAGCGGGCCCAGGAAACTAGGCCCGCTCTTTCTTTTTGCCCACACCAAGTACTCTTGCCTTCTATGAAGATCCACACCCACCAAGAGATGTTTGAACTTGGCCAGAAAATTGGCGCGCAGCTTTGTGCAGGTGATCTGATCCTTCTCAATGGACCGCTCGGTGCAGGAAAGACTGTTCTCGTACAGGGCATGGGCGCAGCACTTGGAATTCTTGATGTGACTTCACCAACCTTTGTTATCTCACGTATTCACCCAGCAAAGCTTCCATTAATCCATGTCGATGCCTATCGATTGCTAGAAGGCGGCAACGCTGCGCTCTACCTCGATGATCTTGATCTCGATACCGCGCGTATTGATGCAGTCACAGTGATCGAATGGGGCGGGGAAGAATCTGCTCGTTTATCAGATGAGCGCCTTGAAATTGATATCGATCGCAGCGAAGAAGTGCGTGAAGTAACTATTCGCCCCATCGGCGGGCGCTGGGAAGGTTTTGAGGTATGACAATCAAACTAGCAATCGATACTTCGACATCTCGCACCATAGTTGCGGTCGTTGATAGCGGAGAAGTTCTCTTTGAAAAGTTTCACGATGGCGCAACCGACCATGGTCGCGCCCTTGGGGATCTTGTTAACCAAGCTCTTCAATCCCATCCAGTGATTGATGCGGTTGTTGTCGGTATGGGACCGGGGCCATTTACAGGTTTACGTGTTGGAATTTCATTTGCGCGATCCTTTGCACTTGCGCGCGCAATTCCGATAATTGGCGTCTGTTCGCTCGATGCAATTGATGTTGATGTTGATGATTACATCGTTGCAGTAGATGCACGGAGAAATGAAATCTACTGGGCACGATATAAAGATGGTGTGCGAATCGAAGGACCATCTGTTAATAAACCAGCCGAGATCGATGGATTTATTACCGACGTCTATCCTGATATGAAGAAACTTTGCATCTGCGCACAGTCGCACGATGTGACCGAGCCAATGTATCTTCGCCGCCCAGACGCAGTTCCGACAGCAGAGCGCACATGATCACAATCCGCGATGCGATTGCACTCGACCTTCCAGTGTTAGTAAGCATGGAGAAGCAACTCTTTTCTGAATCTCCATGGTCGATGGGACAGTTCAAGGAAGAATTTGCCGGAGTCCCAAAGACCCGCGCCTTCATCGTTGCAATAAATGGCGAGAACCAGATCGTTGGTTATGCAGGTGTACTCGTTGTTGCACCGGGAGTAGAAGCAGATGTTCTGACAGTTGCTGTTCTGCCTGAGTATCAAAAGCAGGGGATTGCAACGCAATTTATGGGCCGTCTTGAAGCATGGGCGCGTGAAAAGGGCGCACCTGCGATGATGCTTGAAGTGGGTATTGAGAACAACGCCGCCATCGATCTCTATATAAAGCTCGGTTACTCAAAGATCTCCACGCGAGCAAATTATTATGGTCCAGCGCTCGATGCCTTTGTTATGCGCAAGGAGCTGACGCCATGAGCGAGCCACTAGTTTTAGGAATTGAAACATCGTGCGATGAAACTGCGATCGGCATTGTTCGCGGGCGTACCTTGCTTGCCAATGTCATCGCATCAAGCGTTGAAGAACATGCACGCTTTGGCGGCGTTGTTCCAGAGATCGCAAGTCGCGCGCACCTTGAGGCGATTCTCCCCAGCATTGAAAGCGCAGTCAAAGAAGCGAAGATTTCCTTAAACGATATTGATGCAGTTGCAGTCACGGCGGGACCAGGTTTGATCGGTGCTTTACTTGTTGGCGTTGCATCAGCAAACGGACTTGCACTTGGACTTGGCAAGCCGCTCTATGGCGTCAACCATCTTGCAGCTCATGTGAGCGTTGATTTTTTGACGCATCTTCAGCCAATTGAGCCAACGATTGCGCTCCTTGTTAGTGGCGGACATTCATCACTGTTGCAAGTTGATGACATCACATCTTCGATTACAAAACTTGGCGCAACGATGGATGATGCAGCAGGTGAGGCCTTCGATAAAATTTCGCGCATCATGGGGCTTGGTTTTCCTGGCGGTCCTGCAATAGATCGCATTGCACAAAGTGGAGATGCAAAAGCAATCGATTTTCCTCGTGGACTTACACAAGCTGCTGATTGGCAAACGCGCCCCTACGACTTTTCATTCTCAGGACTCAAGAGCGCTGTTGCTCGCTACTTGGAAGTTACTCCAGATTATGCAAAGGCAGATGTCGCAGCATCTTTTCAAGAATCCATCGTTGATGTTCTGATGCTCAAAGCGATCGCAGCATGTACCGCCACAGGAATTAACTCACTTGTGATCGCAGGTGGCGTTGCTGCCAATTCACGCCTTCGAGCAGTGGCCCAAGAGCGATGCGCGAAAGCTGGAATTTCTCTGCGCATCCCAAGCCCTGGCCTCTGTACCGATAACGGGGCGATGGTCGCAGCCCTTGGTTCGCTCATGGTCACCGCTGGCCGCGCCCCCACAGAAGGCGCCTTTGACGCCAGTTCGAGCCTTCAGGTCGAGCAGGTAAGCCTGTAGGAGCGCTCTGGTGCGCGTGTGGCGGACCCTTACTTGGATTTGCTGGGCGCAATAAGCCTGCGTACTCTTGGCGTTAGCACTCGAGGGTCGAGTCTGCTAACTGCCGAATCCGCCCTCACGAGGAATCAACCAGATAGATCCACCAGTCAGGTCCACCAAAATAGAAGGAGTAACACCATGGCCGTTGCCATCAAGCCACTCGAAGATCGCATCATTGTTAAAGCCAGTGAGGCCGAGACAACTACAGCATCAGGTCTTGTTATCCCAGATACAGCGAAAGAGAAGCCTCAGGAAGGCACAGTCATCGCAGTTGGTCCAGGTCGATTCGATGATGGAGTTCGCGTCCCTATGGATGTCAAAGTTGGAGACGTTGTTCTCTACAGCAAGTACGGCGGAACTGAAGTTAAGTACAACAACGAGGAGTACCTCGTGCTTTCAGCCCGTGACATTCTCGCTGTAATCGAGAAGTAGTAATGGGAAAAATTCTTGAATTCGACGAGCAAGCTCGTCGCGCAATGGAGCGTGGAGTAAATATCCTCG
>CANJXW010000023.1 GCA_947478965.1 Candidatus Nanopelagicaceae bacterium
ACTATCTTTTTGATATTCCTTATAGTCAGATTGAAGCAGTCATTCATCCACAATCTGTTATTCATTCAATGGTCGAATATAAAGATGGGTCAACGATCGCTCAAGGTTCGCCTCCCAATATGAAAGGTCCGATCGCTTTTGCGCTCGGATGGCCTGCGAGAATTACTGCTGCAACAAAACCAATTGATTGGACCGCATCTCATTCGTGGAGCTTTAGCCCTATAGATGATGCGCGCTTTCCTGCACTTGATCTAGCGCGTCGCTGTGGAGAACTTGGGGGAGGACTACCCGCGATCTTTAACGCCTCGAATGAGGTTGCAGTCGCAGCGTTCATCGCTGGACAGATTGCTTTTACATCTATTATTGAAACTGTGGATGAGGTAGTACAAAAGATGGGTACACAGTCAACGAACGCTCTTCGCGACCTCTCTGATGTCAGTGCGATAGAAGAAGATGCACGACGTATCGCCCATGAAGTTCTCAAGAAAGTAGTCGCCTAATGCAGTTAGTTGGAATTCTCGCTTTTATCGTTGCACTTCTCACCTCGGTGATGGTCCACGAATTTGGCCACTTCATTACCGCCAAGAGATATGGCATGAAGGTCAGCGAATTCTTTTTAGGTTTTGGAACTCGATTGTGGTCATTTAAGCGAGGCGAGACCGAGTTCGGAATCAAGGCGATCCCTGCCGGTGGGTACTGCCGCATTGAGGGAATGACCCCAGGTGATGAGATGCCAGAGGGCGAAGAAGGCCGAGCCTTCTATCTCGCAAGTTCTGCACGCAAACTCATCGTTCTCGGTGCAGGATCATTTCTTCACTTTGTTCTTGCCTATTTTCTTCTCTTTACTCTCTTTGCAGGCGTTGGAATCAATCAGGTACTTCCAACGATCAATAGCGTCATTGCAGATACCGCAGCATCTGCTGCTGGATTTCGTGAGGGCGATGAGATCATCTCAATCAATGGCGAAAAAGTTTCCAAGTGGGAAGATGATCTAGCCAAGATCAGGGGCTCTCGCGGAAGCGAACTCACGATCGTCGTCGCCCGCAATGGTGAAGAGATCACAATTATTGCCGCACCTCGTCTGACAAAGATTGATGATGGCAGCGAAAGATATGTTCTTGGAATTATCAATAGCGTCGGTACCAAGCGAATTTCGGTGACTGAATCCGTAACTCGCGCAGGTTCACTTACTTGGGATTTCACAAGCGCATCAGCGAAAGCCCTTGTTCAACTTCCTTCAAAGATACCAGCGCTCTGGGGACAAACTTTTGGCAATGAGGCTCGCGATGAAAATGGCCCAGTCGGTGTCGTCGGTATCGCTCGCGTCTCCGGTCAAGCTGCAGCAAATGGCGAACTCAGTATTGCCCAGAGAGCTGGAACATTTATTCTCATCGTGGCAAGCCTCAATGTCTTCGTAGGGCTCTTCAATTTACTTCCCATCTTGCCGCTCGATGGTGGACATATGGCAGTTGCAATTGCAGATGAGGTTCGCGCCTTCTTCGCTCGCCTTCGAGGGCGCCCTCGACCAGAGCCCATTGATGTGAAAGTGCTTACACCTGTGACTGCAGTTGTCTTTGTCATTCTTGCTGCGCTGACTCTTCTGCTCCTGATTGCAGATATTTTCAATCCAATTTCACTTAATCTCTAAGTGATTTAGAACTTCTGAGCGATTTAGAGATCGCTCTGGCCCTATTTGTAGTGCAGAATAGCCACATGGTTGATCTCGGAATTCCAAGCGCCCCACCACCAACTCTCCATCCTCGTCGCAAGACGCGGCAACTTAAGGTGGGAAGCGTCGGGGTCGGAAGCGATTCACCGGTAAGCGTTCAATCTATGTGTACAACTCTGACATCTGATGTCAATGCAACCCTTCAGCAGATCGCAGAGCTCACAGCTTCAGGCTGTCAGATTGTTCGCGTCGCAGTGCCAAGTCAAGATGATGCAGATGCCCTTGCTCAAATTGCGAAGAAATCTCAAATTCCAGTGATTGCAGATATTCACTTTCAACCAAAATATATCTTTGCAGCAATCGATGCAGGTTGCGCAGCTGTTCGCGTGAACCCCGGCAATATTAAGCAATTCGATGACAAGGTTAAAGAAGTTGCAAAAGCTGCAGGCGATGCAGGTATTCCGATTCGCATCGGTGTCAACGCTGGCTCACTTGATCCTCGCCTCCTTGCAAAATACGGCAAGGCAACTCCAGAAGCTCTTGCAGAATCAGCTTTGTGGGAAGCGTCGCTCTTCGAAGAGCATGGCTTTTCAGATATCAAGATTTCAGTAAAGCATCACGATCCCGTGACGATGGTAAATGCATATCGCATTCTCGCCGCTAAGTGCGATTACCCGCTTCACCTTGGCGTGACAGAGGCTGGACCAATCTTCCAAGGAACGATTAAATCTGCAACAGCATTTGGAATTCTCTTGGCTGAAGGCATCGGCGACACAATCCGTGTCTCGCTATCAGCGCCGCCTGTTGAAGAGGTTAAAGTTGGAATCTCAATCCTTGAATCCCTCAACTTGCGTCAGCGCAAACTTGAAATTGTTTCCTGTCCATCATGCGGGCGCGCACAAGTAGATGTTTATTCCCTTGCCGAGAAGGTGCAAGCAGGACTTCAGGGAATGACAGTTCCACTTCGCGTTGCCGTCATGGGATGTGTAGTCAATGGTCCTGGTGAAGCTCGCGAGGCAGATCTCGGCGTTGCATCAGGAAATGGAAAAGGCCAGATCTTTGTGAAGGGCCAGGTTATTAAGACTGTCCCCGAGTCGATGATCGTTGAAACTCTTATTGAAGAGGCGATGCGCCTTGCAGAAGAAATGGAAGCCGCTGGGGTTGCTTCAGGGCAACCATCCGTTGATGTTCGGTAGGCTCACGCCATGTTAAAAATGTCTACGCTCTTTCTGCGTACCTTGAGAGATGACCCAGCTGATGCCGAAGTTGCAAGCCATCGCTTATTAGTTCGTGCGGGGTATGTTCGCAGAATTGCAGCAGGCATTTACTCGTGGTTACCACTTGGGTACATCACCCTTCGCAATGTTGAACGCGTCGTCCGCGAAGAGATGGATAAGGCTGGCTTTCAGGAAGTTCACTTTCCTGCGCTCTTGCCTAAAGAAGCTTATGAAGAGACCAATCGCTGGGAAGAATATGGACAGGATCTCTTTCGACTTCAAGATCGAAAAGGTGGAGATTATTTACTAGGGCCAACCCATGAAGAGATGTTTACTCTCATGGTTAAGGGCGAGTACTCCTCATATAAAGATCTTCCACTCTCGCTCTATCAAATCCAAACAAAGTACCGCGATGAGACTCGCCCACGCAGCGGAATCATCCGCGGCCGCGAATTCGTGATGAAGGATTCATATTCTTTCGATCTCACCGATGAAGGTCTCGCACAATCATATGCAAACCATCGCGCTGCCTATATAAAGACCTTTGATCGCCTTGGCATGAAGTACAACATCGTCAGCGCGGTTGCAGGTGCGATGGGTGGATCTAGCTCTGAAGAATTTTTAGCGCCATGTCCAACGGGTGAAGATACCTACGTTCTCTGTGAAAAATGTGGATATGCCGCAAACGTTGAAGCGATGGTCACAACTGTTGCGCCATCGGATCCATCTGCAGTTGGTGCACTAGAAGTTTTAGATACGCCAAGCACGCCAACAATTGATTCACTCGTTGCAGTTCTCAACGATCGATTCGGTGGGGGATATACCGGCGCACATACTCTCAAGAATGTGATGTTGATGGCAGATACAAAGGCGATCTCAGTTCTTGTTCCGGGTGATCGCGAAGTCGATCTCAAGCGCGTAGGTGCAAACCTCAAGGGCGTATCGGAACTTCGAATCTTTGAAGCCGAAGATTTTGCAAAGCATCCAGGACTTGTTAAAGGTTATATCGGGCCACAAGGAGCACAAGCTTTAGGAATTACAGTTTATGCAGATCCACGTGTAGCACCTGGAACTTCATGGGTAACGGGCGCAAATGTTAAAGATCACCACGCCATCAATGTTGTCAATGGACGCGACTTCACCGTCGATGCCTATATTGAAGCGGCAGAAGTGCGCCAGGGAGATACATGTCCAACATGCCAAAACCCTGTTGTCATTGATCGTGCGATAGAAATCGGCCATATCTTCCAACTGGGTCGCAAGTACGCGCAGGCGCTGAACCTGACAGTGCTTGATCAAAATGGTAAATCACAAGTTGTCACCATGGGTTCATATGGAATCGGCGTATCTCGCGCAGTAGCTGCCATTGCAGAGCAAACTCATGATGAGATCGGACTTTCATGGCCGATGGAGATTGCGCCAGCGAAGGTTCATATCGTTGCAACAGGAAAAGAAGACCTGCCCTTTGATACGGCACTTGAAATTGCTGAAGGCCTTGAATCACTTGGGATCAGCGTCATGCTTGATGATCGACGCGATGCAAGTGCCGGCGTGAAATTTAAAGATGCCGAACTCATCGGAATCCCTGTCATTGTCGTTGTCGGTAAAGGACTTGCAGATGGCAACGTCGAACTTCGCACACGCAGTACCGGCGAGAAGATAGATATTCCAGCAGCGACTGCGGTCGAATCCATTTCTGCACTGGTTACATCACTTTCATAAAGTGTTTGCTGACCTCACTCTCTATACGCTGATCGCACTCGCGTGCGCATCATTTACTGCAGGGATGATCGATGCTATTGCTGGCGGGGGAGGGTTGATTCAACTTCCAGCGCTCTTGATCGGTTTACCTCGTACTGAGACTGTGGTTATTCTTGGAACAAATAAAGTTCCATCGATCTTTGGCACAAGCGCATCGGCGCTGATGTACCGGCGTAATATCAAAACCGATACCAAACTCTTGCTTACGATGGCGATTCCGGCTTTTATTGGATCGATGGGTGGGGCATCTCTTGCATCATCGATTCCCACAAAAGCGCTCAAACCCATTGTCGTTGTGCTCTTGATAGCGGTCTTTCTCTACACATGGCGACGTCCCAACTTAGGTCAGATCGAATCCCTTAAACATGAACCACGACGACGGCTTCAAATTGCAGGATGTGCCGCCTTAGTTATCGGCTTTTATGATGGAATCATCGGCCCTGGCACTGGTTCATTTCTCATCTTGATCCTCGTTGCAGTGATGGGTTTTGCATTTCTTTCAGCATCAGCAATAGCAAAAGTTGTCAATGTCGCCACAAATCTTGGCGCGATCATTACCTTTGGTCTGCGCAGTGAAATCATCTGGAAACTCGGATTACTTCTGGCCATTGCAAATGTTTCTGGTGGACTCATCGGAGCGCACCTCGCTCTTCGCGGAGGTTCAACGCTGGTGCGAAAGGTCTTCTTGGCGGTGACCTTTGCCCTGATCATGAAGGTCGCTTTCGACACCGTAAATAATTGGTGATAAATTACGGGCTACAACTTAATAAGGAGTAAAAATGTCGTTAGTTCAGTCCATTACCGAGCTCGTAACGCCAGCGCTTACTGAAGCTGGTTTTATCCTCGAAGAAGTCACCATCGTTTCCCCTGGTAATCACCGCATCGTTACCTGCGTTGTCGATGGCCAGACACCACTGAGCCTTGATCAAGTTACTGATGCATCTCGTTTAATTTCTCAAATTCTCGATGAAGCCTCCGAACTTGGAGATACGCCTTTTACTCTTGAAGTCTCATCACCCGGAGTAGATCGCCCGCTGACTCAACCTCGCCACTGGACAAAGAATCTCACTCGCATCGTCCGCACCGTCCTACATGATGGAAGTGAAGTACAAGGTCGCCTCACAGAATTTAATGATATTGAAGCAACGCTTATTGAAAATATCAAGGGAAGACTTAAGACACACACAGTTGCCTTTGCCGATATCAAGCGTGCCAATGTTGAAGTCGAATTTAATCGCAAGGATTCAGCGCATGAAGTAGATGAATCAATTGATGAGGAAGGAGATAACTAATGCATGTTGAAATGGATGCACTCGTTGCCCTTACCCGTGAAAAAGACATTCCACTAGAGCAGCTAATTTCAGCGATTGAAATCGGTGTTTTAACTGCCTATAACCAAACGAACGAACCAAAGCGCCATGCTCATGCAAAGCTTGACCGCGAAACGGGCGAGATCCAGATATTAATCCCCACCTTCGATGAGCTTGGTGAGAAGATAAGCGAAGACGTTGATTCTCCTGATGGATTTTCACGAGTGGCAACATCGACTGCGCGCCAAGTAATTAAAATGAAGATGCGCGAAACAAATGATGCTGAAATTGTTGGAGAATTCACAACGTCAGTCGGAGATATTATTTCTGGTGTCGTACAACAAGGTCGCGATCCAAAGATGATTAACGTCAATCTTGGTCGTATCGAAGGTCGTATTCCTCCTCAAGAACAAGTTCCTGGTGAGGTCTATAACCATGGCGATCGCATCAAATGTTTCGTTGTCGAGGTAAAGCAAGGAATGAAGGGCCCAGAGATCATGCTCTCTCGCAGCCACCCAGCCCTTGTTAAACAACTCTTTGCACTTGAGGTTCCTGAGATTCAAGATCGCATTGTTGAGATCATGGCTGTTGCACGAGAAGCAGGCCACCGTACAAAGATTGCAGTGCGCACACACCGAGCAGGAGTAAGTCCAAAGGGATCTCTCATTGGCCCACTAGGTTCTCGTGCTCGTGCTGTGATGGATGAACTTCATGGTGAAAAGATCGATATCGTCGACTGGTCTGAAGATCCTGCGCTCTTTGTTGCGCACGCTCTGGCTCCTGCCAAGGTATCGAAAGTAGAAATCGTCGATCTGCTCTCACGCTCAGCAAAGGTGACGGTTCCGGATTACCAACTCTCCCTTGCAATTGGAAAAGATGGACAGAATGCTCGCCTTGCTGCGCGCCTGACGGGCTGGCGTATCGATATTCACCCAGATAACCCTGTTATCTAGCTTATTTAGGTTTTATCGAAGAGGTTCGCTATTCTTAGCACTGTTGAATTCGAGCGAAAAGGCGACTAAGCGGTGAGTATCACCTCGATACGAACATGCATCGCATGTCGAAAGAGCGAAAGTCCAACAAACCTCCTTCGGGTTGTTCTGGTAGATGGATCAGTTATTCCAGATATCAAGGGCAATGCGCAAGGGCGGGGAGCATGGCTACATCTTCAATGTGGCTATGTAGCAATCGAACGGAAAGCATTTAAGTGGGCCTTTAAGCTCACAGAGATGCCAGATGTTCTTGCACTGAAGCTCTTTTTGCAAGAAAAGTTCACAAACATATAACCGAAATGGATGCGAAAGATATGAAACTCAAATGAGCTCGTTCAGATTATGAGGTCGTACAACTAAGGCTCGCATCCCTAGATAAATATCTAGAATAAAGATTGCGGGCCAAGACAGGAGAAATGTGTCAAAGGTCCGCGTACATGAGTTGGCA
>CANJXW010000024.1 GCA_947478965.1 Candidatus Nanopelagicaceae bacterium
GATTGGTCTTGTTGGCGATGAGAATTTACAGAACATTATGGAGAGAGCGCCGGCAATCTATGGAGCGATTGAACACGAAGGCATCGTTATCGGAGTTGGTCGGATTGCCGTCAAAGGCTCATGGTCGATCGTCACCAGATTATTTATCGCTCCTGAATTTCGAAGACGAGGCCTATCTCGATATTTAATGAATAACCTCACTGCAAGTGCGCGGATTGAAGGTGCGACGAAGGTCGTACTCCAAGTAGATCAAAGTAATTCAGTCGCAATGGCCCTCTATCAATCCATGGGATTTCGCTTTCATCACACATGCTCATATCGCGAACTACAAGACTCTGGAGCAAACCGTTGAACCTCTCCCTTTACGATACGCGCAGTCGCGAACTCCAAGAAGTCACATCAACGGGCTCTTTGGTATCCATGTATTGCTGTGGACCCACCGTTTACCGAGATGCCCACGTTGGAAACCTCCGAACATTTCTTCTTGCAGATCTCATCGCTAGAGCTATTACATTATCTGGAAAGAACGTTAACTTAATTCAAAATATTACCGATGTCGGTCATATGTCAGAAGATATATCTGGCGAAGATAAAATGCTTGCTCAAGCAAAAGCTGAATCGACAGATCCCTTTGCCATCGCTCGCAAGTATGAAGAAGGTTTTCATAAGGATCTATCGAGACTCAATATTATTCCTGCTCACTTGTATCCAAGAGCAAGTGCATCAATTGATCTCATGATTGCAACGATTGAAGAGCTCTTCGAGAAAAAGTTTGCCTATCTCGGAAATGACGGCAGCGTCTACTTTGATGCGCGGGCTTTCCCAGGGTATGGAGCAATTAGCGGCAATCGCCTTGATGCTCTCAAACCCGGCCATCGCTTTGAATACAGCGAAGAAAATGGAAAGAGATTCCACGCAGACTGGTCTCTCTGGAAGAGCGCAGGTACACGAACTGAAATGATTTGGGATTCTCCCTGGGGGCCAGGATTTCCTGGGTGGCATATTGAATGCACCGCTATGTCGCTCAAACTTTTGGATGGACATATCAATGTACATGTTGGTGGAATCGATCTTCGTTTTCCTCATCATGAAAATGAGCGCGCCCAATCCAATGCAATAACAGGGCATGAGAGCGTTGATCTATGGGTACATGGTGAACATCTACTCTTCGAGGGACGCAAGATGTCCAAGAGCGCAGGAAATGTAGTTCTGCTTGAAGATCTCGTTGAAAAAGGTCTTGATCCACTTTCACTACGCTTTTCACTTCTCGAAAATCGCTATCGATCTCAAATGGATTTAAGTTGGGATTCACTTACTGCATCCCATACGACTCTTCGACGTTGGAGAAAGCAGTTGCATGCATGGGGATCTAGCAAGGATTTGTTAGCCGATGAACAAATCTCAGCTGCTTTGCTCACGGATCTAGATACCCCACGAGCAATGCAGAGGTTGCGTGTAGTTGAAAAGAGCACAGAAATCACCGCGCACGATAAGAGAGCGATCTTTCTCTATGCAGATCAAGTCCTAGGAATCGACCTTGATCGCGTCGAAGAAGTTGAACCGATTTCACCTGCGATTGAGAAATTACTTGAGCAACGATCAACAGCGCGTTTAGAAAAGGATTGGCAGGCAAGTGACAGATTGCGCGATGAGTTAGAGAGCCTTGGGATAGTTGTGACTGACTCTGGCCAAGGGCAGAGCTGGAGCCGGGCTTAAGTAAAACTACGCAGCAGGGAGAGCCACGGCGGTAATAATGGCCAAGGTTCCTATCGCGATAAGTGCGTTTCCTAGATTATCGCCTTGAATCAGAATTTCATTTCCAACACCATATTTTGCACCTTGCCAAAAAATTGCAAGCCACCCAACAGCTGCGAGTGACTTATAGATGCGGCTTCCAAAATATCGACCAAGTGACCAGAGCGCGGTAAATGTGCCAACAATTGCGAGGGCTAAACCAAAGGGTGGAAAGACAAGGTGCAGAAATATTGCGCAGACCCCAGTTGCAGCTCCAACGACCAAAGCAAGAAGTGCTTTCATATTAAAGAGTGACTCCTGCAAAGAGATCAGTCTCGCGACCATCGCTATTAAATGGCGCAGACTTCTCACCTTTGACGATTGAGTAATACTCATTTCCCCATACTTCAAGTCCTAAATTATTAGATAGGGCAAAGAAAGGTCCATCAACTGTTATCTGAGTGCCGTGCGCTCTCATTGCATCCATCTTCTTTTCAACATATTCGTTGCCATCAATGACCGTTGTTACAAGATTGTCATCTTTTGCAAAGGGAATATCGTCAGCGTTATCGGAACCGAAGAAATCCGAGCCAATGGCTTTCATCTTTTCAATACCTTCTGCAATGACCGACTTTGGCATTGCATTCCAGTAAATCTTCTGTGGTTGCCACGTGGACTTCTCTGCAGCTCTCATAGTGACGCGATGAGCTTGAATATGGTCTGGGTGGCCATATCCCCCAATTTCATCATAGGTAACGAGTACATGAGGTTTAACTTCGTCAATGATCTTAACCAGCAGGTCTGAAGCTTCCTCGAGATCTGCCTGCCAGAAAACATCTGGCCTTGAATTATGTTCTGTATCCATCATGCCGCTATCGCGAAAAACCTTAGCCCCTTCACCAAGAAAGCGATGGTCTGTTACTCCAAGTGCTTTCATCGCATTTGCTAACTCTTCAACGCGATGGTCCCCCAGGCTGTCGTTATGAATACTGGCAAGGTGAGATAGCTCTGGAACAAGTACTTCGCCTTCTTCTCCACGGGTACACGTAACAAGGGTGACCTGCGCACCTAGCGCCTGATACAGCGCCATTGTTGCGCCATTGTTGATGGTCTCATCATCAGGATGAGCATGAACGAGAAGAAGCCTGTAACCCTTGTATGAGCTAAGCATTAATACACCGGTAGCGATGTATCGATCTGCTTTGCCCAAGCAATGACGCCACCGGCAACATGTACTGCATCGGAAAAGCCTGCGCCTTTAACTATCGCAAGACATTCTGCAGAACGAACACCGCTCTTGCAATGCAAGACGATGCGCTTATCTTGTGGCAACTGTGAAAGAGCGCTGCCGTCTAAGAAGCCTTGTTTTGGAATCAGCGTTGCACCAGGAATGCTCACAATCTCATACTCACTTGGCTCGCGAACATCGATGAGATAGAAATCTTCCTTTTTGGAGATCATCTCTTCAAGCTCGGTAACTGTGATCGTGGAATCTTTGACAGCGATCGAAGCTGAATCCGAAATAACTCCACAGAAAGCTTCATAGTCAGGAAGAAGCGCTGTCTGCGTTGGATTCTCACCACAGAGCGGACAGTTTGGATCCTTGCGGACTTTAATCTTTCTAAATGACATTTCAAGAGCGTCGTAAATCATCAGACTTCCGATAAGAGGTTCACCAATTCCGGTAATTACCTTTATCGCTTCAGTCGTTTGAATAGATCCGATACTTGCGCAGAGAACGCCAAGGACGCCACCTTCGGCACAACTTGGAACCATTCCCGGTGGTGGTGGTTCAGGGTAGAGGCATCGGTAACATGGTCCGTATTCAGCCCAGAAGACACTTGCTTGGCCATCAAAGCGATAGATAGATCCCCATACATACGGCTTCTTAAGTAATACACATGCATCGTTAACAAGGTAGCGCGTTGCAAAGTTATCTGTTCCATCAACAATGATGTCGTACTGGGCAAAGATCTCCATTACATTCGATGCATCGAGGCGAAGTTCGTGGGTAATGACATTGACATAAGGATTGATCTGAGCAATTTTCTCTTTTGCAGATTGAGCTTTGCTCTTTCCGATATCTGATTGGCCGTGAATAATTTGGCGCTGGAGATTAGATTCATCGACGGTATCAAATTCGACGATACCAAGGGTTCCTACTCCTGCAGCTGCTAAATACATTAAGGCCGGAGAACCGAGGCCACCAGCTCCTACGCAGAGAACCTTTGCATTCATCAATCGGCGCTGTCCTGACATTGCCACATCGGGAATGATCAAATGGCGGCTATAGCGACGGACTTCATCAACGGTCAGAGTTGGGCCTGGTTCAACAAGAGGAGGAAATGACATGTCCCTATTCTGCCGTAGCTCGTTACGAGGTGCCAATTAAGCCTCTTGCGAGCGATATGCAGGTAAGTATTTTGCCAAAGAGTTTCGTTGAGCGAGTACTTGCGTCTACGATATGTCCAATGAGTACAACAGAGTCAACAACTTCGAAGAGCGATAAGGCTCGCCTTCCAAGAGATGAGCGCAGAGCAATTCTATTATCTGCAGCCCTTGAAGTCTTTACCGCCGCTGGATATCACTCTGCAGCGATGGATGAGATTGCAGATCGAGCCGGTGTAAGTAAGCCTGTTCTCTATCAGCATTTCCCATCAAAGTTAGACCTTTATCTTGCAGTTCTTGATCTCCATATTGATTCGCTTGTCTTTGAAATTCAAAAAGCTATTGCATCAACACCAGATAATGCTCAACGAGTTCGAGCAACTGTTGTTGCATATTTTGCATTTATTGAAAATGAAGGTGAAGCTTTCCGACTTCTCTTTGAGAGCGATATGAGCGTTGAGCCTCAAGTTCGCGAACGCCTTAACCGAATGACATATGACTGTGCTGCCGCAGTGAGCGGAATAATCTCAAATGACACTGGACTCCCCCAAGAGGTATCGATGCTCCTCGGTGTTGGCCTCATTGGTTATGCCCAAGTAACGGCTCGCCATTGGCTAGAACGCGATAGCAAGCTCACGCGCCAACAGGCCGTTGATCTCGTTGAAAACTTGATGTGGCGAGGTATTTCAGGCTTTCCCCGCACTGAAGTCTAATATTTCGAATATGTCCTCTCGGCAAGAGCCGATAGGATAAGAGCATGAGTACAAAGAAAAGTGAAAGTTCACACTCGTCACATATTCGTATCGCTGTAACAAATATTTCCAGCGAACTATCTTTCGAGAGCGCCAATAGCCCAACTGAAATCAAAGCGGCTATTGCAACTGCCTTCTCAAGTGGATCAGCTTTGATCCTCACAGATATCCGTGGCCACGAGATCATCGTTCCCGCAGATAAAATTGGCTACATCGAAATCGGTCAACCATCAGAACGTCGCGTCGGCTTCGGCGCTGCATAAGGTGACTCTTACCTTCGCAGACCTGCCTCTTCGCCCCGAAACACTTGAGGCGCTTAAAGTGCACGGCTTTACTTCACCATTTCCAATCCAAGAAGCAGTTCTACCCATTGCACTTGGTGACGGTGATGTGATTGGCCAGGCAAAGACAGGTACTGGAAAGACTTTGGCTTTTGGTATTCCTCTCATTGAACGCGTCATCGCTCCCCTAGATAAAGAGTGGGATGCCCTTGAAGCTAAAGGAGCTCCCCAAGTACTCGTTGTTGTCCCAACTCGCGAACTCTGCGTTCAGGTGACAAAAGATATTGAAGAGTTATCTGGTAACCGCGGTATCCGTATTCTCGCTGTTTATGGTGGTCGCGCCTTTGAACCACAGATCGAAGCGCTCCAATCTGGAGTTGAAATTGTTGTTGGAACCCCAGGAAGACTCCTTGATCTCTATCGTCAAGGTCAACTTAAACTTAAAGAAGTTTCGCGCGTGGTTCTAGATGAAGCAGATGAAATGCTCGATCTTGGATTCCTGCCAGATGTAGAGAAGATATTTTCTAGTACTCCAAATCGTTCTCAGACGATGCTCTTTTCGGCAACAATGCCTGGAGATATCATCGCTTTAGCTCGACGCTTCATGAATCAGCCAGTTCACATCCGCACACAGGACAACGAAGATGAGGGCGCTGTCGTATCGCGCATCAAACAATATGTTCTGCGCGCACACGCCATGGATAAGATCGAAATGCTTGCACGTATCTTGCAAGCCGAAGGCCGTGGACCAACAATTGTCTTTTGTCGCACCAAGCGCACCTGCCAAAAAACTTCTGACGAGCTAGAAGAGCGTGGTTACCGCGCAGCTTCAATCCATGGAGATCTTGGGCAATCTGCTCGCGAAAAAGCTCTCAATGATTTTAAAGCTGGAAAGTCTGACGTTCTCGTTGCAACTGATGTTGCTGCTCGCGGAATCGACATTGATGGCATTACCCACGTCATTAACTACCAGTGCCCTGAAGATGAAAAAACTTACGTGCACCGCATTGGACGTACAGCCCGAGCTGGTGCAGAAGGAATTTCAGTTACCTTTGTTGACTGGGATGAACTCACTCGTTGGAAGATGATCGATATGGCTCTCAACCTTGGTTTGGGCGAGCCTGAAGAGACGTACTCTTCATCAGAACATCTCTATGAAACTCTCAATATTCCAGCTGGATCAACTGGTCGCCTCAAGCCTGCAAAGGTTGAAGCCCCTGTTGCCCGTAAGGCGCCAGCAGGCAAAGCACCAGTCCGTGAACGTGGCGAAAAGGTTGAGAAGAAGGAAGCGCCAGTACGAACAGAACGTACCCGCACACGTACTAAAAAATTCTCTAGTTAATCAAGTCCCAGTAATTCTAATATCGAATACGCGGCGCTTCTGTAACTTTCAGCAACTGCGCTATCTTTACGAACCGTTAAAACTGAGAGAGTCGTCGCTGCCGCAATTTCAATTTCGTCAGATAACTCAATAGATACATCAAGGGGCGCGATAAGCGCATCTGCCTTTGCGGCAATCTCATTTTGCTCACCAATATGAAGTAGAAAGCGCTTTTGATCTTTCAGGAGCGCATTTATTTGAAGTGCACCGCGAAGATCGTGCAGGCGGCTAAAGATAGGCAGCAGAAAGAGATCTGTCATCTCTAGAGACATTGCGAGTAAAGGATCGAAGGTTGATCCGTGATCCAAAACAATCAGATCGTATTGCTTGGGAAGGTTCTCTAAGAGCGTTGCGAGCGAATTTTGGTCGGTTATCGATGAGATTCGCGAATCAGAGCCAATAAAATCAAAACGCTCAGGTGTTGCACTAAGCGCATCATCGCGAAGGGTTGTACCAAGTAGATAATCCGTCACACTCAAGCGCGAACCTTCATGTGCTAGTTGAAAAGTAAGTGACGCTTTTACATCTAGATCAATCAGCAGCGTTTTCTTTCCATACTCTGCAAAAGCTACTGAGAGCGCATGTGCGGAAGTAGTTTTACCTGTTCCGCCTGCAGCGTTGACGAGGGAGATAACGAGCGGTGAGTTCTCTGATTTCATGAGGCGATATCTACTTTCCATCTCTCAAGAGCAGATTTGAAAACCGGTGGAGAAAGAAGCGCTTCAGGTAATACCTTGATGGAGTTA
>CANJXW010000025.1 GCA_947478965.1 Candidatus Nanopelagicaceae bacterium
ACCAGATCGTTGAGCAAGGAGATCAGAAGATCGCACTGCACCAATTGCATTGAGGAAGGGGGCATAGAACTCGAGCATGTGGTGGGTGATATCCATACCTAAGCGTTCGACTTCGTTACGGACCTTCTCTCCCGCTTTCATATCTGGTAGACCACTTGAGATCAGAGCAGGCGGAGTAAATCCAAATACCATCTGAGACCCGCCAACGTGAGCAACAGGTGATCTTCCAAGATCAGCCAAGTGCAGTAAAAGATCGCGATGATTGATCTTTCCTTTATCTATCTCGTGCACTCGATCAAATGCACCCGTGAGAATAAGAGATTCAGTCACAGGAGTTGATGCTCCTGATCGATGGATAAAGTCAGAGAGATCAAGGTATGGGCGACCCGCAGTAATAGATGCGATCTCTTTCTCGCTAATGCCGCCCACCGTTGAGAGGGCGATACGGATTGAACGGTTATCTCCATCTTTCTCAACTATGTAACGACCTTCTGAATAATTAATATCAAGGGGCGCAAGCCCAATACCCATCTGTCGCGCTTCATCCAAGATAAGGCGTTTGGGATACATGCCAGGGTCATAAGTAAGGATGCCTGCGATAAAGGCTGCTGGGTAGTGGGTTTTAAGCCATGCGGATTGATAGGTCGCAAGAGCAAAGGCTGCGGCATGTGCTTTACAGAAACCAAAAGATGCAAAGGCGCGCAGGACATCCCAGATCTGATGGATAACGGGAAGCTCATATCCGCGTGCAGTTGCGGCAGGGAAGAACCAATCACAAATCTCTTGTTGCCCTGCCTTATCGCCAAGGCCGCGACGTTTCTCATCTGCAGCAGCAAGTGAGATACCTGTCATGACAGAGATGATCGAGATAACTTGTTCGTGGAAGACAACAACGCCTTCGGTCTCAGACAAGATGGGATAGAGATCAGGGTGAATGATCTGTGCAGGGTTCCATCCATGTCGTGCGTTGAGAAATGGACGGATCATGTCGCTCTTGACTGGCCCTGGTCTAAAGAGAGAGATATCGATAATCAGATCGCTAAATGTTTTTGGCTCAAGCTTTCCAACGAGTTCGCGCTGTCCAGGGCTTTCAATCTGGAAGATCCCAAGAGTGCGCGTTGATTGGATAAGTTGATATGTCTTCTCATCATCGAGGGCAAGGAGATCCATATCGATATCAATATCTTCAGTCCGCTTAATCTCTTGGATCGTGTATGAAATCGTTGATTGCATCCGCACGCCCAAGATATCGAGTTTGAGTAGACCGATATCTTCAACGTCATCCTTATCGAACTCGACCATTGGATATCCACCTGCATTTATCTGAAGCGGTGCGCGATCGAGAAAAGCGCCATCTGAGAGAACAACTGCACATGGATGCATCGCAAGATGACGAGGCAGGCCATCAAGGCGCTGAGCAAGTGAGATCACCATCTTTGTCAGTGGAGATGAAAGATTAAGTGAGCGAAGTTCGGGAAGTGATGCAAGAGTCGCTTCGATATTGCGCGCGCGTACATGGGGCATTGACTTTGCAATCAGATCAATCTCCATCGCAGGAAGCCCAAGAGCTGCGCCTGTATCGCGGATGGCATGGCGTGCGCGATATGTATCGACCATCGCAACTGTTGCACAGCGAGATACAGCACCTGGTTGATCCCATTGCGTGCTGCCATAACGTTTAAAGACGAGGTCATAGATTTCAAGCCGCCTTGCAGATTCAACATCGATATCGATATCGGGAAGCGCGCGACGAAGGGGCGAACAGAAACGTTCCATGAGAAGACCATGCTGCATCGGGTCGACGCCTGAGATTCCAAGGAGATGGCAGATAAGTGATCCTGCGCCGCTGCCACGAGCTGCAACGCGAATATCGCGTTCGCGAGCCATATCGGTGATATCTGCAACGGTAAGAAAATATGACTCGTATCCAAGAGTTGCAACAGTTGCTAGCTCGTCATCTAAACGTGCGCGCGCCTTTGTAATTGTCTTTGCATCGTTATAGCGCCAGTTGATTCCTGCTTCGCTGCGAGTGCGCAAGAGGGTACGCATTGACTGTGCAGAATCTGCACCGACGATATGCGCTTCGGGAAGATGGATTCCACCAAGTCCAATATCTCTTTGGGGAGATAGCAGTGCGCGTTCTGCCCATTCGCGCGTTGTCTTAAGAAGTGCTCGTGGTGTGCGTTCCCCTGCTGCGCGAGAAATTTCTGCAGCAAGGCCAACCATCTCTGTGCTGGATTTGAGAAATGCTTCTGCGTTACGTCGCTCGATATGGCGCAGATGGAGCGGAACCAACTGGCGAGCGCAATCTAAGATATCTGCAACAGGTCCATCTTCTCGGTTAAGCATTCGGACTGCATTGGTAATAACTGCGTCAATGTCGTTATCGCGCGCAAAGATCAGCGAGCGCGCTGCATGGGAAGTTGATCGAGGGCCCTTGCCTGCAACGAGGTGCGAAACACATTCAATGGCGTGATCTGCAAAAAAGTCTCGGGTCTTATTGAAAATTTCTAGGGCGAGATCATCTCGGTGATGAGCGATCGCCTCGCTCAAGGGTGATTCGGGTCCATGAAGCAGATGAAGGTTAGAGCTGTATTGGCTAAAGCGTTGGAGAAAATCAAGAGTTAATACCGGCGTGCGATCTGGTGAGTTCATATTCAGCCCAGTTAAAAGTCGTACAAGGCTGCGCCATCCCCCATCACCGTGAGCAAGAATCGTTACGCGTGGATAGTTCTTCTTAGCAATATCTTTTGATAGATCGCTCTGCAATACATTAATAGCAAGGTTGACTCCGATAATCGGTGCAATGCCGTAATCAAGAGATGCTTGCGCAAATCGAATAGCACCGGCTAGTCCATCACGATCTGTCAGGGCGAGCGCAGGCATCTCAAACTCTGCCGCCCGAGCTACAAGATCTCGCGGTTGCGTTGTTCCGTACTTAAGTGAATATCCACTCGATGTACGTAGATGGATAAAGCTCATATCGCGCCTGTCATCTCTATACCGATCTCACAATCCACTGTCCTGTGATCTCATCGCGTTCGAGTTCAAAGGTTGTCAGCGCACCCAAGGGCGCTGCTTCTACCGTCCAGAGCGCGCGTGAGCCATCATCAGGGCGATAGATGCCATCGCTGACTCGGTTCCACCAACCACCGGCTTCACACCAACGCGAAAGAACTGTGTGGATACGAAAACGCTTGCCGCGAAAGGTGAACTCGATAGGCGTTGCACTGCCATCGGCGAGGACTTCCTGGCTTGCGATAACTTCTGGGACTGACATGGGTGCACCTCTTTCAATTTTTCTGCCATTTTCTGTGGATACTTTCCATTCGAACAGGTGTTCGAAAAGTAACCCAGAGCGCTGACATAGGCAAGGTGGGGCGGTATGTGGCCCCTCTGAGCGTGCCAGGGAGAGAAATAAGCGTGGCGCGAAGGCTAGATAGTTGAAACTTCAACTATCTTCTCCTACTCTGAAGCCTGTACGTACCACCCCACCAGAGGTATCGCCCTATATAAGGAGAAATATGAACGCAGTACTCGTCATCGCCCGCTTGCTCTTTGCAGCGCTCTTCATCTCAGCAGGAATCTCGCACTTCGCAAAGCTCGAAACAATGACTGGCTATGCCAAGTACAAGAAGCTTCCTCTTGCAAAGCTCAACGTCATGCTCAGCGGTCTCTTCTTCCTAGCCGGTGGCATCTACATCGCTCTTGGTTTCTGGGTAGACCTTGGCGCGCTCTTGATCGCCGTAACTTTGATCGGCGCCGCAGTCATCTTCCATCAATTCTGGAAAGAGACCGATGCCAACACAAAGATGCAAGAAATGATGGCATTTAATAAAGACCTCGCCCTTGCAGGCGCTGCTCTTATTATCTTTGCGCTGATCTTTAGCGGTGCAATCAGTGGAGATGAATTTGGTCCACACCTTGGAAATATCTCACTCTTTAAGTAAAACGATGTAAGAAATATTTATTGAAAATGGCCTCCAGATAACTGGGGGCCATTTTTTAATTAAGTGAGACGATAAGCCATGGAAACTCTCGCCGCCCTGATTGCAGGGGGATGTATCGGCGCAGTCCTTGGATTTGTCGGAGCAGGTGGCGCAATGCTCACCGTTCCAATCTTGATCTACCTCTTTGACTTCTCCCCCGTTGAAGCAACAACTGCAGCCCTTGCCGTTGTCTGTCTTGCGGCGCTATCAGGCGTCATACCTAAAGCGATGAATAAAGAGATTCTTTATAAGGAGGCGCTCACCATTTGGGCGCTTGGACTTGTCACCAATGTTGGCGCCTCTGCCCTTTCACATAAGCTCCCCGATCGCGCAATAACAACTGGCCTTGCACTTGTCCTCATTGGTGCCGCTACATCAATGCTTGCTAAACCCGTTGAACGAACACATCAGCGAATGTCGCTACCTATCCTCATTAGCCTCTCACTGTTCATTGGCCTTATTACCGGCTTCTTTGGCATCGGTGGCGGTTTTATTGTGATCCCTATTCTTATCCTTGGTTTTGGAACTCCCCTGGCAACAGCTGCAGGTACATCGCTGCTCATTATTTCGATTAACTCTGCGACTGCTTTCATTGGCCATTACACAATCTGGGACGAAATCAGTTGGCACGTACCGATTGTCATGGCGATCTCTGCAGTTGCTGTTGCGGGCCTTGGTTCACGAATTCACACTCGACTAAATCCAATAACTCTTAAACGATCTTTTGCTGTGCTGCTCTATCTGATTGCGCTCTTTACTATCGCGCAGACGTGGATCTTTTAACTCTTCTTCTGGGCAATTGCTCGAGAAAGAAAACCGGTAAGCGCCAACATTCCAAGTGGATATGCCATGGCAAAGGGAAGGCTTGTCAGCTCTGCAAGAAGTCCGATAACACTTGGCCCAAAGAAGAAGCCAGCCATACCGATCACGCCAACACGAGACATGGCAACAGCAGGTGACATTCCGGGAACAGATGTTGCAGCAAGTATCAGCGCCGGAAACATTGGACCAATTCCAAAGCCAGCCACGGCATACCCAATATTGACCACAATGAGAGCAATAAGTGGATGCGCATCAACGATGAGCACTGCAGCCACCATCGCACTTGCCCAGCCAAGGGCGCCGATATATCCGCCCCATTGAACAGTGCGCCTAGGGCCAAAGCGATCGAGCGTTTTATCTCCCAAGAAGCGGGCGGTAATCATTGCAAGTGAGAATGATGCAAAGGCAGATGCGTTAACACCTTTCCCAAAACCTAAATTATCACGCAGAAGAATTGCGCCCCAATCACTTGCCGCACCTTCTGCGATCATCGATCCCATCATCGCAATGCCAAGCCACCACAAAACGGTTACTCGTGGGCCAAAGAGTTCAATCTTTGCCTCATGTTCTTCTTCACCGCTGTGTCCGTCGAGTTCATCAGATAGAAGCGAACGAGCAGAAGGAATAAAGAAGATAAAGCAGATCGCGGCAATAACGAGAAGGTTTGTCCGTGGATCTACATGGCGTGCAATAGCGCCACCAATAATCGTTGTAAGAAAAGCGCCAACGCTCCACATCGCGTGGAAGGTCGACATCCATCTACGTGCAAGAATTTTCTCGATAACAACGCCCTGAAAATTCAACGTCATATCTAGGGATGTATATCCAATTCCCATAACTAAGAGAGCAAGGAATAACTCAATTCCTGTCCTAGCTAGAGCCATCCCTGCAAGGCCTGTTGGCATAATAAAGATTGCAATACGCGCAACTCGTCGTGAACCATAGGTATGGATAAGGCGACCAGCAAGTTGTGCGCCCGCAATCGAACCAAAGGTGCTACCAAGCAAGATAAATCCAAATTGCGCATTAGATAGCCCAATTGCATCTTTAATCTCAGGGATTCGCGGTACCCAACCCATCGAGACGAGACCCATTAATAAGAAGCATGCAAGAACTGCATTTCGGGCGATAACTCCAGATTGATGCACAGTCTTTGCAGATGCGTTCATAGGAGAGAACGCTAACCGATCTAGTGAGTCATAGGTCTCACATACTCGATTTGCATTTAGTTGAATTTTCAACTAAATTCGCTTCATACACAAATCCACGCTATTGAAAAGGAAAACATATGTCGCACGTGCTCCATATCGATGTAAGCCCAATGGGCGATCACTCAGTCTCACGCCAAGTTGCCAATGCCTACGTTGAAGCATTCACTGCATCTCACAAAGATGTCGCTGTCGTAACTCGTGACCTTGCAGCAGATCCAGTCCCTCACCTCGATGGCGAAACCATCATGGCTGGCTACATCCCAGCAGAGCAGCGCACACCTTCACAGGTCGCAAAGTTCACATATCGCATGGAGCTTGTTGAAGAAGTAAAGAGCTCACAAGAGATCGTTATCTCAACACCAATGTGGAACTGGCAAGTACCTTCAGTTCTTAAGGCATGGATCGACCAGATCATTATTCCTGGCGTTCTCGATGCATCATCAGAGGCTGCAACTGTTAACGCACGCGTGACAGTCGTTGTTGCTCAAGGTGGTTCATACAAGGAAGGCGCACCACGCCACGGCTGGGATTACCTCACTGGCTACATGAAGCAGGTATTTGGCTCAATGGGCGTCAAGGATGTTGAAGTTATCCTCGCCGAGTTCACACTTGCAGGCGTTGCTCCAGGAATGGAAACATTTGTTGATAATAAGAAGGCGTCAATCGATGCTGCAATCGAAACAGCAAAGGCACGCGCTTCAAAGTAAGCACTTTTCATTGCATTAACCAAAACCCCCGCATCGATTGATGTGGGGGTTTTGCTTTGAAGTAGATCTAGAATTGCGCCATGGATGGAATCTTAGAAAAAGCAGCGGTCAAGCGCGTCGCAGCAGCCCTGGTCGAATTCCAGATCCAAGGCCAGATAAAGGTTCTCTCCGACAGTGCACGTACCGCACAAGACGCTGCCTCTGCCCTTGGCATTGAGGTCGGACAGATTGCATCATCGCTGATCTTTCTTCTGCCAGATCACTCACCGTTGCTGATCATCACAAGCGGTCGCCATCGCGTAGATACCGACCTCGTTGCACAAACGCTAGGAATCGAGAAACTTGGCCGAGTCGATGCAGATTTTGTTAAAGAGAAATCAGGATTTTCAATTGGCGGAGTCGCACCGATTGGTTGGATCTCCCCCGCAACAATCGTGATCGATGAAGCTCTCAACGATTACGACGTCGTGTGGGCAGCTGCTGGACATCCACATGCTGTCT
>CANJXW010000026.1 GCA_947478965.1 Candidatus Nanopelagicaceae bacterium
GGGAGAGTTGGAACCTGTGAGATCTTTGTTCCAGTAAAACCAATTGCAAAGGACGTTACACGCGTAGAAGCATTGGATGCTGGGTTGGTCAGTGCCGGCGTCAAGAAGAGAGCTTCAACGTTCGCGCCATTTGTTGTCGCCCTAATCCAACCTGATTTCTTATCATTTTTGGAGCTGTTGTTCTTGCCCCAATAATAAAGAGTCCCTGAACCAGTAGTGCGACCAACGCTATTGGCATAAGTAAAGGTTGTTAACTTTCCAGTAAATGACCAAAGGCGATCAACCGACCAACTGAGAGTTCCGCTTGCTACGGGGGTTGCAGTTTCGCTCGCGACCTTCGTGCGTAGGTTCAAGGTAAAGCGCGCTTTGCCATCGGCTGCAACATATTCGCCACTGCCACTTGCAAGTACCTGTGTGGCTGATGAGGAATCAACAATCGGTCCTATGTACTTCAAGCATGAAGGCCGAGAGATCGAAGTACCGGTTAAGGAGACGCTACCTTGGTGGGCAAAGACTCGACCTGCAAGGGATGTTCCCCGATCGCTTCTAAATCCTCCAGCAGTGAGCACGCTACCTTTCATCTCTGATGCTCCACCAAGAACGACGTTCTGACCCACTTGCCAGAAAATATTGCAAGGTTGCGCACCATTGATGAGAGTGACGCGACTTGAAATAGCCGTTGTAAGGGTTGCCGGAGTCTTAAAAACAAATACAGAATTAGGATTATTCTGACCATCAAGAGTGAGAGTTCCATTGAGAGTAAAGCCATTGGCGCTTTGATACACGCCAGCGATCTTAGTCTGGCCCCCAAGTTCGGCTGCGATTGTTGCTGTTGCTGTAAGTGAATCAGTTACTCGGTAGGCAGCCTTGGCATCAGTGAGAGCAACTTTCGCTGCAGCGTCTCCAAAATGATAGGAGCCATCCAAAGTCAAAGAGCCGCTATCAAAGTATGAAATAACAGGGTAAATGCCTAAGTTTCCTTGAATGGTCGTTGTTTCATAATTGGCAAATCCGCCTCCTGCCAAAACGGCGAAGGAACTCGATCGCGCTAAGTCAATTGTGTTAGCGGCAAAGCTGGCGGGAGCGGCAATGATGGATAGGGCTGACACGACCAGGCCAACTACTGTCGCAATCGCAACTCTTTTACCGTGAAGATATTTTCCAGACATCAGTGCTGTGCTTTTCATAAGAACTCCTTAAGTAGATAATTAATTACAGTCTTATTACATGACGCGATGTCTGTTAAACCAATCCCTCGACAGCGCAAGAACCTGGTTGTCGCTCATTGCTATCAAATTCTCATCGAGCTCATCAACGATGCGCTCTTCGATGAGATGGTGCTTCTTCTTTAAGTACTCTCTAAATTTAAGTGCTGCGCTTCCCTTGGCATTTCCATGACCAATGAGAAGAATTTCAGCATCACGTGGGATTGCATCTGCAATGGCTTCGTAATATTCGATCGTTTGCACATCTAGCCTCTTACCGACTAGCTCTTCCTTATTTCCCCGCAACATGCGATCTGTTCTGAATGCACGCCTAGTAACTCTCTCTGGTGCAACTATTACTTCAGAATGTGCATCATGATCCATTCCATTTTTCCATAACCGCGAACTCTTATTGGTCACTGCTAGGACAACTATCATGTATGCCACTCCATTAGGTGAGATCTATTTGAATACCTCTGAAAATACCCCTTTGAGCATTCACTTCCAGGATTGACTCAGGTGGTACCCCACTGAAAATGATTTGGGGCTATCACACGAAATTTTCTAATTAACGAGCTTTCTGTTCGATACCTTTCAATGTTAAGGAGCAGTGGCCAAAGGTGAAAACGAGCGAGAAGAACAACCAGAAAGAATTGAATAACCTCAAACCGGTTATTAACGCAGTGAATTTAAGTAAGGATTACGGTGGCCATCGAGGTCTCTTCGACCTTAATCTCTCTGTATTTGAAGGAGAGATTTTTGGGCTCATAGGTCCGAATGGCTCTGGGAAATCCACTTTCATTCGTTTGATCATGGATCTCATCAGGCCAACATCTGGCTCGGTCCATATATTTGGCGCTTCTTCAAAGACTCACGCCAGATGGGTGATGGATCTCATCGGGTATATCCCTGGCGAACTTCCTCGCTTTCCCGGTTTATCTGCTCGATACATCATCGAAGAGTTAGCCGGGTTGCGCTCAGACGTAGATTTTGCCTATGTCCATGAACTATCCCAGCGCCTGCAGTTGGATTTAAATCTAAAATATGAAGAACTCTCCCACGGCAATAAACAGAAAATGATGCTGATTCAGGCCTTTATGCATATGCCCAAACTTCTAGTGCTCGATGAACCAACACTTGGGTTAGATCCCATTATTCAGCGAGAATTCACAAATCTTGTCTCAGAAGTGCGCGACCAAGGATGTGCGGTAATTCTCTCATCTCATGTTCTGGCAGATATCGAAAGAATTTGTGATCGTATCGGTTTGATCATTAATGGAAATTTAGTAAAAGTTGGAACTCTCTCAGAACTTCGTGAGTCCAAAGTTCACGATGTTGAAATAGTCTGTAATAACCATTTTGATCACAGCAAACTTTTGGAGATAAAAAACTTACAGAACCTCGAACTAGATGGAAGCACAATCTCTGCCCGAGTGAGCGGGCCTATGGGACCTTTTCTCAAAGCCATCAGCGAGTTAGATGTCCTTGAATTCGACAGTAGAGAGTTATCGCTCGAGGAGGTGTTTTTCTCTGAATTCTCACGTTAAATATGGAAAAAGAGCACGCACGGCAATCATTTTTGAGTATCTCCGAGAACAGCGCACAGCAATTCTTGCGTGGATCATTGTTGGAGGGCTCATCCAATACGCGATGGCGCTCTCGTTGGATAAAGAGATGCGAGAATTTCCTGGCGGATCTAAAGCACTTGCTCAAGCAGTCTCAGCTGCCGCCGAAGCGCTACGCCCCATTAGATGGCCAGCTGAGCGCTTAGATACTTTGGGTGGCTATCTCACGTATCACAACATCACCCTCTTCATCGCTTTCCTTTGTGTATATGCAATTGTTCAAGGGGCGAAGATTTTGCGTGGCGCAGAAGAATCGCATGTGATGGAAGTGCTGCTCAGTACCGGAATTAGCAGGCGCCAAGTTCTGATTGAAAAGACGATCGCATTTGCGGTGACCACCTTGATCGTAACTCTTGGTCTAGGCGTTGCTACCGCCCTTTCCATGTGGGCACTTGGTGCGCCAGATTTGTACGGATCGATCTTCTCTTTTCTAGGTGCGCTCTTTGCGATTGTCTATGCCTTCTCTTTAACACTCCTTATTTCACAGTTCACGAGAAGTTATAAATCTGCAGCTGGTATAGCAACGATCTCCATGATCTTTCTCTATATAGCCAATAATCTCTCCGAGAAAATTGGACCTTTTGGGTTTGTAAAATTTCTTAGCCCTACTTATTATGCTAATCTCACACGTCCACTTGTACCGGGCCACGGAGTCCATTGGATTTCGATTCTCTTGACCTTCATATTGTGTATCCTTCTTACCCAAATCTCAATCTACTTCTTTACTCGCCGTGATCTTCGGTCAGGGTATTTTATAAAATCAACTAATCCAAAGAAACGAATTGTCGATCAAGTCCGTATGCGTAAGAAAATATTGTGGCTCTCTTCTCTCTATAAGAATCGCATCTCCCTCGTAAGTTGGACTCTTACATCTGCGGCTTTCCTGGCGATGTTAGTTCTCCTAGAACCAAGCGTTGCCGATGTATGGGGTCTGATCAAGTGGCTTGGAGTTAGCAATGAGAATTCGCTCCAACTAGCGATAGAAATTGAATATATTTCACTTTGCACTTCTTTGCTTCCGCCGATTATCAGTGGTTACGTAGTTCAGCAATCTGCGGGATGGATCAACGAACTCAAACAAGGACGCCTTGAGATTTACTTATCATCACGGCTCACATGGAGAAGCCTCACCATGCAGCGAATCGCTACAACTACCATTGGTTCGAGCTTTATTGCCCTGATTTCTATTGGCGTTCTCAGTGTGAGCGCCTATTTTCTAGATATCGATATCGTTGCTTTTGGTCTCTTGAGGGTGCTGATTTTAAGTATTGCCTGTGGCATCTCAATGAGCGTTATCGCCTTAATCGTTGTCTCGATTTTTCCTGCGCGAGAATCCGTCATAGTCCTAGCGACCTACATAGGGATTTCATACATCATCAGTTACGTTGCAAATATCTTAGGGTGGCCAACCTGGGTGCAGAAGATCTCTATCTTCTACTCATTTGGAACGCCTTATCTAGAGTGGCCATCGCTAGGCAATTCAACGATGATCACCTTCTTTTTACTGCCAGGGGCATATCTCGCAACAAGGCTGGCAGCGCTCAGTCCAAAGACTGCGTAGTTAGGCCTTAATCCACACGGTCGTTGCTGCTCCCAATTTTCCATCTACCAATGGAGCGCTAGCGAGAACAACTTCTCCTTGCGGGATAGCAAATGGCGCACCATCAAAGTTGGAGATGCAATGCCAGCCATTTGGGCGAGCAAAGTGCAGGACTCCTGTGTCGCCCGTTTCAACCCACTGATAATCCTCAGTTGTCTGCATCGCACGTCGAAGCGCAAGGGCTTTTCTATATAGCGTCAGCGTTCCATCAGGTGCGCTTTGAACATCAACAGAGTGGTTTGCAAACCATGAAGGTTGTGGCAAGTGTGAACCATCGCTGCCAAATCCAAAGGATGAACCGGTGCTCTTCCATGGCAATGGAACACGACAACCATCGCGCCCCTTATGAACAAAGAGGTTGCGCTTCCACATCGGATCTTGAATCTGATCTTGTGGAATATCTGTTACTTCAAAGAGGCCGAGTTCTTCACCTTGATAGATATAGGTACAACCAGGAAGGGCGAGCAAGAACATCATTGCAGCGTTGGCTCGAGCAGAACCTAATTTTTCATCTTGAACGGCAAGAGCTCCATCAGAAGTCACCCACTCCATCATGTCGATATCACTCGGCAAGCCAAATCTGCTTGCGCTACGAGGTTTGTCATGATTTTCAAGGACCCAGGTAGAAGATGAGTTCTCCTTCTTAGCGAACTCGATAGCTGTCGTGATTAATTTCTTATAGGTAGGTGCGTCATAGGGCGCTTCAAGGAGATCAAAGTTAAATGCCTGTCCGAGTTCATCCGGGCGCGCATAGAGAACGCGTCGTTCTACGCGGACATAAGCTTCAGCAACGGCGACTCTTGGTGGATCATATTCTTGAAAGACTTTATTCCATTCGCGATAAATCTCATGAACATCATTGCGATCAAAGAGAACATCATCACCCGTGAGCGGATTTTCAAATGCACCGATCTTTGGATAAGAACGGAAAGGCTCTGAAAGATCCTTCTTAAGCGCATGTGCAACATCGACGCGAAAGCCTGCGACTCCTCGATCTGCCCAAAAACGAAGCGTCTTGAGGAAATCTTCTTGAACTTCCCGGTTATCCCAGTTGAAATCTGGTTGTTCTGGAGCAAAGAGGTGCAAGTACCACTGCCCCGGTGTTCCATCTGAGTTAGTAGTGCGCGTCCATGCAGATGGCGCAAAGTGTGATGGCCAATCTGAAGGTGGCAGAGCCCCATCGGCACCACGGCCGTTGCGGAAGATATAGCGGTTTCGAGCAGGTGAGCCTTCAGGCGCTGCAAGAGCTTCTTTAAACCATACGTGCTGGTCTGATGAATGGTTTGGAACAATATCTACAAAAACTTTGATTCCAACTGCTGATAACTTGGCAATCATCTCGTCAAAATCTTCGAGTGTTCCGATCTTAGGATCTACATCGCGGTAATCATCGACGTCATATCCACCATCTGCAAGAGCTGATGGATAAAACGGACTCAGCCACACTGCATCAAGAGAAAGAGAAGCCAGGTAATCGATCTCTGAGATTATTCCTTGAAGATCTCCGATGCCATCGCCATTTGAATCTTTAAATGAGCGTGGATAGATCTGGTAAATAGCAGCTTGGCGCCACCAGTCGCGATCCGAATTTTTCATGGCGTAAGTATCTACTACATTCGCATCTCACCCAAACTAGACTCGGCTTATGACTCATCTCTTTGACCCCATCACCTTGCGCGACCTCACCCTGAAAAATCGCGTATGGGTAAGCCCTATGTGCCAATACTCAAGCGTTGATGGAGTGGTCGGAAAGTGGCATGAGATTCACCTTGGTTCATTTGCAACGGGCGGGCCAGGGATGGTTATGGTTGAAGCAACTGGCGTTGTTCCCGAAGGACGCATCTCAACTGCATGTCCTGGTATCTATAACGATGAACAGCAAAGTGCGCTTGCATCCATTGTGGATTTTTCTCATTCACAAGGAGTCGCCATGGGTATTCAATTAGCGCACGCTGGAAGAAAAGGTTCGTGCACAAAGCCTGGGGCAGATCATCCCATTGCAACGCTAGATGAAGGCGGGTGGGAAACCGTTTCTGCATCCCCCATTGCATTTCATGGAATGTCAATCCCCCGCGAATTATCGATTGACGAGATTCACGCACTCACGCAATCATTTGCAGATGCAGCGAAAAGATCGATCGCAGCAGGATTCGATCTAGTTGAGATTCATGCCGCTCATGGCTATCTCCTGCATCAGTTCTATTCACCACTGACCAATAATCGATCAGACCAATATGGTGGATCCTTTGAAAATCGAATTCGCTTTCTATGTGAAGTCACAACAGCTGTCAGAAATGCAATTCCAGAAGGCATGCCTCTCTTTATCCGCATCTCAGCGAGCGACTGGGTTGAAGGTGGATGGAGCGTTGAAGATTCAATCGAACTTGTAAAAGTTTTGAAGGAGTTAGGTGCAGACTTGATCGACGTCTCATCAGGTGGAAATGTATATAACGCAAAGATAACCATCGGTCCCGGATATCAACTTCCGTTTGCCTCGAAAATTAGGGAAGCAACTGGGGTTGCAGTATCAGCGGTGGGGATGATTACTGAGGCAAAACTAGCAGACGAGATAATTTCAAGCGGAAGCGCTGATGCAGTGTTCCTAGCGAGGGCGATGCTGAGAAACCCTCGCTGGGCGCTCAACGCTGCTGAAGAACTTA
>CANJXW010000027.1 GCA_947478965.1 Candidatus Nanopelagicaceae bacterium
CCAAAGAATGGGTTGAAATTCTCTGCACCTCAGGTGTCGCAGCAGAGCAAGTATTACAACCAGAAGCGCTGCTGAGCGATCCACAAGCTGCTGCAATGGGTGTTCTGCTGCCTTATCCCGATAGCTCAACTGACCTGAAATTAGTACCAGGCTTGCCTCTTCGCTTTGATGGCGTGCGTCCAGCGATCACAAAGCCTGCCCCGCATAGAGATATCGAGAGTTAAAGAAGTCCAAGAATTTGTTTGGCGCGCTTAACCATCGCTTCATCAACAAGAGCGCCATCGACAAGTAATGCTCCTGAACTTTCATCGCGCTTGTTCCAGCGCTCATGCACCGCAAGCGCCCAGTCTCTCTCTTTTTCGCTCAAAGTAAAGACTTCAGAAACGGTTGCAAGTTGATTTGGATGGATACATAACTTTGCGCCAAATCCCATGTGGTGTGCAAAGGTAGATCGCTCACGCAACCCTGTCTCATCTGCAATAGCGAAGTGCGGTGAATCAATCGGTGCGCCAAGTTTTGCGCTTGCGCTTGCTAAGACAATCGCAGCCATCGCAAGATCAGAATTTGGATTAGATGACGAATATGAAATACCTAGATCTGCATGGAGGTCAGCCGCTCCAAAGGCGAGGCGTTGAACGCGCTCTGGAATAAGCGATGAGTTAAGTAGGTTAAGGACTCCGGCAGTTGTCTCCACAAGGCCGATGATAAGTAGTTGGTTTTGCGCACCTGCCAAAGTTTCTTGTTGAGAAATAACTTTTTCTGCAGCAACTGCGCTCTCGCCAGGTACAAACTTGGGAAGCATAATTGCATCAACATTGAGATCCAGTGCTGCTTTTATATCTTCGATAAATTCTGGAGACGATGCTTCATTGGTGCGGATTAAGATTAAAGGCGCACTAGCATCGCGCTTGGTTTCAATAAGCGATGCAAGCGATTGGCGTGCTGCGCCTTTGCTCTCTTGCCGAACCGCATCTTCGAGATCAATGATGACAGCATCTGCATGAGCGGCGAGTGCTTTCTTAATTCGATCTGGTTGGTCACCTGGGACGAAGAGAAAAGTACGCGCACTCTTTAGGCGTGACTTTTGCTCTTCGTTATTCATTATCTAACCCAGATTCCCTCAAGTGCACGCAAGATATTTCCACCCAGTATTGCAGCGATATCTTTATCTGAGAAACCGTTTTTCACGAGCCAGCCTGCGATATTCCAGAAATTTTCGGTTGGATTTTCAAGGCCATCAACGTATTTCACACGCTCAAAAGCAGGTGCTTCGCTAAAAGCGGTGCTCAAAAGGTGCGAGAAAACGGTGTGGAGACCGACATGGTCGCCATAGAGAGTATCTGGACCAAAGGCGACGTGATCGATACCGACGAGATCGATGCAATACATCAAGTGATCCATAACAGAGTCGATGGAGTGGTTCGGATGCGCCTTCGAAAGAGTTGTGTGTGGAGCTGCCGACATACCGATGACTCCCCCGGTATCTGCAACTGCCTTAAGTACATCATCAGATTTCATTCGCTTAATTGGCCAAATCGCTTTGGCGCCAGCATGTGTCATAAAGACTGGCTTAGTACTAGCCCTGCATGCATCAATACCTGTTTGATCAGATGAGTGCGAAATATCGATCGCCATTCCCAATTGGTTCATACGTGTGACGCAGCGACGACCGAAATCTGTCAGGCCTCCATCTACCGTTTCATTGAGGCCAGAACCAAGTGAGTTGGAATCAGAGTATGCGATTCCCATCTGGCGGATTCCGAGGCCATATAAAACATCGAGGCGATCGATCTCATTTTCAATCGGTGTGGATGCTTCTAAACCAAAGACAAAACCAACCTTTCCGGCTTTCTTTGCATAATGAATATCATCGAGCGTGCGGATAACGATGACATCATCTTGATGAGCAATGTCTGCTTGGCGCATTCCGATATCGGTAATGATGTCGAGCCAGCGCCATGGTGCGTTGCCGGTTACACAGGCAGTGCCATCCATCATGTTGTCAAAGATCACCGTCATACCTGATTCTTTAACTCCCGCAAAAGCTGTGTGCTGGCGACCTGTGCGGTTGTATTCAGGGGTATGGCGCATATCGTTAGGAAAACGAACTGGGTGGTCATGAAGGCTGATGGTGATATTTTCGCGCATTAATTTTTCAGCGCGAGCTTTATCATCGGCGGTGAGTTCGCCTTCATACGCAGGAACTCGATTGAACTCTGGAGCTAGCTCGATATCTGTAAAATCTTGTCCAGCAGGCAGATAGCTATAAGAGGTGTACGGCTTCTTTTCCATTTATTTGCCAACAATCGCTAGTTTATGAGGGCCATCTGCAAGCAAGCGCCAGAGGACTTCCCAGGCGCGCATACCTTCTCGCAAGCGGCGAATACGCATAAATTCATTAGGTGCGTGGTGTTTTTCATCTGCGGTGGCAAAAGAGAAGAACATCGTCTTTATCCCAAGTGCATCTTCAAAGAGTGCAGTCGCAGGAAGTGTTCCGCCAATAACGGCTAGAAGAACTTTCTCGCCTGGGTAGACAGTCTCTAGCGCAACAGTTGCTGCACGGTTTGCAGGATGATCTGCAGGAATTGTGTAGGCAGGGACGCCGCCGTGATCTGCGCGCATCGTAATCTTTACGCCATCAAGTTTGATATCTGCAAAATGTTTTTCGATTGATTCGAGAACATGGCGTGGATCTTGACCTGGGACAAGGCGGCAAGAGATATGCGCAGTTGCAAGGTGAGGGATCACTGTGTACTTACCACCAGCTTTTATGCCATTAATCTCTAGCGTTGGGCGCTCCCACAAACGTTCGATCGTTGTGTATCCCGCTTCACCAAAGAGTTCATCAAGTCCAAGTGTCGCTAAATACTCGTTGTCATCAAATGCAACATTTGCGATCTCTGCACGGCGCTCATCTGACATTGCAGGAATTCCATCATAGAAACCTTTCACTGCAATCGATCCATCTGCGTTATGTAACCCGGCCAAAATTTCAGAGAGAGCGTGTACTGGGTTTGCAACAGTGCCGCCATAGCGACCTGAGTGGAGGTCTTCCTTTGCACCAGACACTTCAAGGTCAAAGGTCACAAGGCCTTTTGATGCAATCGATAGAGAAGGTTCTGTAGGGCGCCACATCGCACCATCTGCAGAGATAACTAGATCTGCAGCGAGTTCCTGCGCATGTGCGCGAACATATTCAGGAAGATTTGGGCTTCCAATTTCTTCTTCACCTTCAAAGAGGAACTTCACATTCAGAGGAAGTTTTTCTTCTTGGGCAAGAAATGCTTGTGCAACTTTTAGAACAATCAGGACAGGCCCTTTGTCATCTGTCACGCCACGGCCACGGATGACATCTCCATCGCGAATGAGCTTAAAAGGGGGTGTTTTCCACTCATTTAGGTCGCCTGTGGGCTGAACATCGTAATGACCATAGACCAAGATTGTTGGCGAACCAGGTGCGCCAAGCCATTCACCGCGGACAACGGGATGGCCTGATGTTGGTTCGACTCGTCCATTAGCGAATGAAAGCTGCGCTGCAAGCCATTGCGCCGCTTGTTGCATCGTCTCTGGAGTTGCATCGCGACTTACTGATGGGATCTCAACATATGTTGTGAGCTCGTCAATATATCTGTCATCGTTTTGATCAAAGGTCAACATCGAGATCTACTTTCTTAGAGCGACAAGTGCTGCAGTTCGAGCCATTTCATTTCCGACGATCATCATTCCTTCGTCAACGCCCATTCCGGGTTTTGCCAAAATTTGTATCGCTCCACATGCCATCGCAATGTGTGCGCTGATCTGTGCAGAACGATCGGTCTCGTTACATGTACCCCCACAGTATCCACCAAGGCCACTTTGATGGACAAGGAGAAGAGCCTCAATCGTGTTGTTGATACCGCCCAGATCTGGCATCTTTACATGGATGACATCAGCAGCCTGTGCTTCAACAAAGAGGCGGATATCTTCCAACGTGTTGCACCATTCATCGACCGAGATTTCAACATCGCTACCACGAGCGGCTAGTGCGTTTCGGAGTTCTTTAGACACCTTTACTTGACCGGTGACAGACTTGCCGTCGATCACATGTTCTACGCGCAGGCGAAATGGCGCAGCAACTTTGCTGACCTCTACCAAATAGTCTGCGCACTTTTCAACATCGCTGTCAAAGGCTTGGCCGATTGTGCCGTAAGCATCGAATTGAAGAATCGGCGCATAGCTTGAATTCTTTCGCATTTCGATAATGCGATTTCGGACCCACGATACGTACTCTTTAAAAATCTCTCCATCGCGACCAAGCTTTGTCTCAAGGTTATTGATCAAGCCATGTGGCAAGACCCCAGCTTCCTTCAAAATCATCTTATCTACGTTGGAATATCGCTCATCTCCCGATTGGGTATGCATAGGGATTACTGCGATTTCGATCCCTGTTTGATATTCATCTTGAATAACCTCGGCCATGGTGATCGCTCGAGACTTTGCAACGGCATCCAAAAGGGCTTGCGTTAGGCCATATCTAATTCCCGCTGAAATTCTCTTTCCATCAACAACGAAATTATCTACTTCAGCAGCAACGCTGCGAAAATCAGTGAGAGTACGGCCAATCAGAATCGAAGTTACATGAGCTTCAATTGTTGCTTTTGCTTCGATCGCATTAAAGATTGGATCACGCCCGCCTACACCTGAGTACTGAACAACGGCGCAATCGCCATGAGCAATTTCTCCGTTATCGAGAACAAGCATCACCGAAAGCGATTGGCCAGGTTCTCGAATTGATCTAAATCCAGGCGTAAGGGGCGTACCTACATAATCAAATCCATCATGTTCTGCTCCGGCCAGGATCGCCGCTTGATCATCGACAAAAAAGCCGGTGAGTCCTGGCACGCAGAGAACATCAACAATTTTCATTTTTTAATTGCTAGCTTCACCGTAATTAAAGGTCGTAACGCAGCCACCATCAACGGTGACAATCGAACCTGTCATAAATGATGCACCTGGTGATGAGAGGAATACTGCAACGTTGCCAACTTCAACTGGTTGCGCTTGGCGACCGAGAGGTTGCATTGCAGCTGCCTTTTCACGGCGAGCTGTTGCGGCTGTGAACTCTGACTCTGAAAGTGTTGGTCCACGACGTCCAAGGCTTGTATCGATATAGCCAGGGCAGATCGCGTTGACGCGAATATTGTCTGGGCCGTAATCAACTGCGAGCTGACGCGTAAGGTTGATGATTCCACCCTTAGTCGCACAGTATGCAGGCGCCTTAGGGGCACCGATAAGTCCATAGGTAGATGCAATGTTGACGATGCTTCCGCCGCCGCTTTTGAGGAAATGTGGAATCGTGTATTTGGTCATGAAGAAAGTTCCGAGAAGGTTTACATCTAAAACACGCGCGAAATCAGCGGTTTCTACCTCGTGGATACGCTTCTGTCCTCCGCCGATTCCGGCGTTATTGATCAAGATATCGACTCCGCCAAATGCTGCAACGGTAGCTGCGACAACTGCCTTGACCTGATCTTCATTGGCAACATCTGCCAGCATAAATATTGCGCTGCCGCCTGCCTCGGTAATTTCAGCGACAGTGCGTGCGCCATCTTCTGCAATTGTGTCAGAGACACAGACCTTGGCACCCGCAGCAGCTAGCGCCTTTGCAGTTGCGCGGCCGATGCCATTTCCTGCTCCTGTAACAATCGCAGCTTTGCCATCAAGGGAAATAGTTGTCGTCATTATTAGCTCCACTCAACGATAGAACGAGTAAGAATTACAGTTGTGATAAACCGACGATAGAGAGCAAGAGGATCAGCATCTGTGATTGCAACCTTCTTGGTTCCGGTCTTTACATTGCCTGGGATCCAAGCAGCCATATCTGCGAAATCATTGTTGTGGAAGGTGATTTCAAGAGTTGCTGGAAGCTTAATCGTTGGGACTGGGATCGACTTTAACTGATCGATTGACTCTTTAGCCTTTGCGAAGATGAGGTCACATGCTTGAGCTGGGTGCATGCTATCTGCAGCAAAACGAGTAATGGATTTCTTTACAACTGCAGCTTTAACCTTTGGTGACCACTGTTGTGTTTCAACTTCAGTTGTCTCATCGCCTGTTACGAGAACGATAGGGACACCGTATGCCTGAGCAACAAGTGCATTGATACCAGCTTCTGAAACAAATTCACCGTTGAGGGTGATATCTGAGATCGCGCGTGGGTTGTATGTGTGCGAGAGAACTGACGCCTCTGAGCTCATTGAACCGTGATATGAAACAAAGAAAATCGCATCGAATGAGTCATCAAGGCCTTGCATCATGTACATAGGCTTGTGCTTGCCCGATAGGTAACGCGCATTGCCCTCAAGTGAATGTGGGCGAAGGTTCTGCATTGAGGAGTGAGAATCGTTGATGAGGAACTCAGTAGCACCTGCAGACATTGCGCCCTTAATAGATGCATTTACTTCATTCTGAAGGAGTTCGCGGTAATAACCGTATTCGGGTTGTCCAGGAGAACACTGGCTCCAATCAACAACTCCGGCCGTGCCTTCCATGTCAGTTGAAATGTAGATCTTCATAGCAGTGGTCTCCTTGGGCGAAATTCTGGAGCAGTTGAGTGCTCAGTCATGAGTGTGTATGTCGAACCTTCCATACCTGCTGCTCCTCCATGTCGACCATCTTGGGTCAACGAGAGGCATCGCAATTCAGCACGGAAATCATCAGGTAACGCGCGCGCTTCAATGAGCGCATTGGTACATGCAGTTTCAGGATCTTGTCCTGCACGTAAGTTTTCTACAACGGTGCGGGCTGTTCCAGATCGAAGTGCAAGTTCTCCACGACCTGTACATGCTGCAGCTCCGTAGCGAATATCAGAGTAATTTCCAGCACCCGGTACAGATGAATCTCCGACACGTCCTGGATGCTTGTATGGATATCCACTTGTGCTGACTCCACATACAAGTTCGCCGTATTGGTCGAGGGCAATGATATTGATTGTTCCCCATGGACCATCATGTGGCGCCATACGCTTTAAGAGCTCAAGCGTTGCAAGACGATAGCGCTCATCACCTGATGTCGCC
>CANJXW010000028.1 GCA_947478965.1 Candidatus Nanopelagicaceae bacterium
GCGAATCCACCATGTTGCATATGTTGAGAACTTATAACCCTTTGTGTAATCGAACTTTTCAACTGCGCGAATAAGTCCGAGGTTTCCTTCTTGGATAAGGTCAAGGAATAACATTCCGCGGCCTGTGTAACGCTTTGCAAGAGATACAACAAGGCGAAGGTTTGCTTCGAGCAAGTGATTCTTTGCGCGCTTTCCATCTTCAACGATCCATTCGAGCTCGCGCTTGAGCTTCTTCTCCATCTTCTTATCTTCTTTAAGTTTTTCATCTGCAAAGAGGCCAGCTTCAATACGAGTTGCAAGCTCTACTTCAAGCTCTGCATTAAGAAGAGCAACGCGACCGATCTGCTTGAGGTAATCCTTAACTGGGTCAGCTGTTGCACCTGCAGTCATCACAGTTTGTGCTGGAGCATCATCTTCTTCAGATGCCTTGAGGGTAAATGCGTTCTCTTCGTTGCCAGATGCTTCTTCTGCAAGGTTTACAACGCGAGGTTGTACTCCCTTATCTTCTGCTTCTGTATCGATGATTTCAGTTGCTTCGGCGATAAGGCTCTCGACATCTTCAAGTTCTACTTCTTCGAGTTCTACTTCTTCGCCATCAATCTTTGTAAGAATCTTCTTATCTGCAGCATCCGCCTTAGACGTTGCGGCAACTGCTGCTGCAACCGGTGCGGCAACTGCTGCTGCAACAGGTGCTGGTGCGATGAGTTCTAGTTCTGCCTTCTTCAAAGCGCGTGCAGGTGTTCCGAGTCCGCTCTTGCGAAGTTTTTCAATAATCACTGGTATGGAAATTGCGAGCGCGCGTGCTTCATCAACGAGATCTTTATCAACCTTCTTGGGGATACGACCTAGAGTTGTAACGCCACGTGTTTCGAGTTCTTGGAGAACTTCCTTCTGGCGAGCAACTGCATCTTTTGCTTCAACAAGTGCGCGAACATCTTTTGCATCAAGAATGGTTTTAAGAGGAATCTTGGCAGGAACAACTTTCTTTGCAGGAGCTGCCTTCTTTGCAGGCGCTTTTGCAACAGCTTTCTTCGCTGGCGTAGCTTTCTTGACAGGTGCTTTCTTAGCAACGACTGCTTTGGCGGCGGACTTCTTAACAACCGCCTTCTTCACAGGTGCTTTTTTGGCAACAGCCTTCTTCGCTGGTGCTGCCTTCGCAGGCGCGGCAGCCTTATTGGACTTGACCTTGTTTTTGAGCGCACTAAATACAGCCACAATTGTCCTTTGGTTTTTTTCGAGCAACTACGAAACTTTTGTCTCGATCTTGCTTGAAGCGATGTCTATATTATACTCAAAGCTTTCGTGATTGCGGCGCCAACTAACTCAGATTCGAGCAGAAATCCATCGTGTCCGAACTCTGAGGAGATGGTGATAACGGCCTGGGCCATAGGGGCAAGTTCAGCGATTTCAGCCTGAAGACGCGGCGGAAAGAGGCGATCTGTGTCAATTGAGACCACCACAACGGGGATTTTGATCGATTCCAGGGCCTGGGCGACTCCCCCGCGATCACGGCCGATATCGTGCGAATTCATCGCCTCAGTCAGGGCGATATAGGTATTGGCATCAAATCGCAGCGCTAATTTCTTAGCTTGGTGGTCCAGATATGAGGCCACGGCATATCGCCCCGTGTCATCTCCCTGCAGTTGGCGGCCAAAGCGCACATCCATCTCAGACTCTGTCCGATATGTCAGGTGGGCGATCCGGCGGGCGATTCCCATTCCCTCAATCGGTCCAACTTCTTGCTCATAATAATCTCCAGCATTGAAATGTGGATCACTAGCGATGGCGCGGATTTGAATCGAAGCAGTTCCGATCTGGTCGCCTGTAGCAACTGCAGATGAACCGATGGTGCAGATTGCACCGACTCGCTCTGGGTGTTGGACCGCCCATTCAAGTGCGCGCATTCCACCCAGGGATGGACCAACGGCGAGAATATATCTTTCAATGCCGTAGGTATCTGAGAAAGCGACTTCAGCTGCAACCATGTCGCGAATAGTTAGGACAGGAAACCTCGATCCATATCGCGCTCCATCGGGTGCGAGTGATGAAGGACCAGTGCTGCCCTGACATCCACCGATGACATTGGGGCAGATAATAAAATATTTATCGGTATCAAAGGCAAGTCCAGGACCCACCATCAGCGGCCACCATCCTGGAACATCTGACCACCCAGTCATCGCATGGTTAATGAGGATCGCATTATCTTTTGCAGAACTGAGGGTTCCCCATGTTTGATATGCAATGGTGATATCGGCAAGAACTTCGCCGCTTTCAAGAACGAGATCACCGATCTTTAGAAACTTTCGATCACCAGGATCGTGATGTTCAAGCCATGCGCCAGTGACGGCTGTGTGTGATGAGTTATTAATTTTCTCTGTCATAAAAATAAATCCTTCAGGCGCTTGCTGATATCGCGAGATATCAACCTGGTCGTCACCCGGAGCACCCCGCCGCGGTGGAGGGTTGCCGTCTAGTCAGCCGGGGCTTTGACGTTGATTGCCGAGATGGCGCTCAACTATGAAGCTAGAGAACTCGTGACCTGCAATAAGTCTAACCCACCGATTTACCCAAATATTCCTGCGCAGACCTTGGGGTGGAGCTCATGGCGCATGGCAGCAAAGGAGGCGCTTGGCCAGCCTGCGGTAAAGACGCGGTGCAAGAGCAGCGCTAGCGAATACCCGGCCTCATCGGTAAGTGCGATATCGAGGGCGCTATTGGCAAGGGCTCCATCACCACGCTCATAAGCAAGCCCTGCACACAGGGATGCGATCGGTGCAATGTAACCAAGCGGCGCAATGCGCAGTAAGTACCGCCACATCGACCAGTACTTATCCGCTGATTGATCATCATGGCTGCCGAGTGCAAAATCTCGCACCTGAATATCTTGCAGGTGAGCGATAACGAGTGCCATGAGCTCTTGATTGTTATTTGCCCCATCGACTGAAAATTTCTCGGCCAAATCAATGACCGCAGTTGCACCTGCGCGTTGCGATGCATTGAGGGCATCTGCTTCAAGATCTCCTGGAGTAAATTTTTCAACAAGGGCGATCCACTCTGGATCTTCCGCCATCGGTAGCGATGAGAGCGATTGTGCAAGTGATGTCAGGTCGGCAAAGGGCATTGGAAGTCCTGCAATCACATGCTCTGCAGCGATGCGCGATGATCCAATCTGCGGAACGAGATTGCCTTCTTTCGGGCAGCAACGATCGTCATGGCAAAGTAGCGACCTGTATCGACCATCGCGAACATAGATTGATTCTTGTACTTTTATATCGACGCGATCGAGCGCCTGTGCAACTTCTTCCAACACCGCTTCACCATCATTTCGATCAGATGGAAGATATGCAACGAGCAGCGCGCTGTCGGATTTTTCGCGAAGTAAATGTGATGCAAGGAGGTCATAGGCAGGCTCAGGCAGATCCTGCGGATAATCCACGCGCATCGCCATACCGACAGCTCCAGCTTTGAGTGAGACAAGAACAAGTGAGTTTTCTGGGTGATACCCGATAAGAAATGGAATTGCAGCGAGTAGATCGTGGGGTGATGTAAGCGTTGTCAAAGGATTCTCAATTCATAAAACGGGTAGGGGCTGCAACAACTTTGATCGTTGCAATGGATGTCTTCTTTATTTCGCCAGTAACTGATCGCTCAACTGCATTGTGAGTAAAAGATCCGTTCCAGCTGGTGATCAAGGTGATGAGATATGTGCCTGGGTGTGAATACGTGTGCGAGATTTTTCCATCAGGAAATGGAGCGCCCGGATCGATTGTTGAGTGAAAAGTTCCATCACCAAAGGACCATGTAAATGCTGGTCGTAGAACTACGTCAATTGTTTCGCCAATAATCGCTACCTTTGTGCGATAGATATCTGGCAGATCGCACCAAAAGTAAACAGGAACGTTGACGAGTGGTTGATAACTCGGTTGATAGGAAACGCCTCCTGTTGGAATCTCTTTACTGAGACGATCACTGAGCGAGACAGAAGGCTCTTCAACAACTGGCGCTTTTACGACAACAGGCTTGGGCTTTGGTGCTGGTGGCTTAGCGGCCACCGAGGGAAGAACGCTCTTCTTCGCTATCGGTTCAGGTGCAACCGATTTAGGCACCACAGGTTTTGGTTTGGGGGCTTTCTTCGTAGCGGCCGGTTTCTTTGCGGCAGCGGCCTTTGGCGCTGGAGGTTTCGGTGCAATCGCAACCTTTGGGCCAGAGCCCTTACGGGCTTCAATGATGAGTTGGCCATCTTGGGTATAGACATCAACGCAGGCTTTATCGATGCAGTTAGCTGCGTGAGCAACCGATGCGGGATAAAACGGCAAGAGCGCCAGGGCTAAAAAGTAATAATATTTTTCTCGTCTCATGCGCGGCACCGTAGGGCCTTGCGATCTAATTCATCTCACTTTGCGCCACCTACTGTGGATGGATATGACACTCTAGGTACATGAGCGCGCGCGATGGTGATGGGTGGGTCCAGTGCGAGTGCGGAAATAAACATTGGGGTCTACATGGAGCAGCTGGATTGCTTCTCTATCGCGGTAATTCAATCCTTCTACAACATCGCGCTCCGTGGGTTCACAATGGTGATACGTGGGGTATTCCAGGAGGTGCCCGTGATTCGCACGAAACAATTACTGAAGGTGCAATCCGTGAGGCGATAGAAGAAACCGGAATCGATCCACAGTACCTGCACGTAATGGAAATATTTAGTGACCTCCATGGTTCATGGAGCTATGAAACTGTGATTGCACAAGCTGATCCAGAACTTATCGCTCATGAAGTAAATGATGAATCTCTTGAAGTTCGCTGGATGGAATTTGATGAAGTCACGCGATTGCCGCTCCATCCGAGCTTTGCTAGATCCTGGCCTTTATTGCGCCAACGTCTTAACGATTTGATCGCACCACAATAAATCACTCTCTTGCATATGAGCGACAAAGATAATCGTTTTACCTGATTGTCGAAGTTCCTTAAATATTTCAATAAGTCGCGCAGCACTTGCAGGATCCTGTGCCGATAGAGGTTCATCCAACAAAATGAGATCGCGATCCTGAATCAAAGCATGAGCAATGCTTATCCGTTGACGCTCACCTCCTGAGAGAGATAAAACACTTCTATCTGCGAGGTCTAGCGAACCAACTTTCTCCAAAGTCGCCTCAAATAAATCTCGCGGCATTGAAGGTGAGCCAAGTGACAAAATTTCAGAGACAGAAAATCCCAGCGTATATCTCTGGTTTTGGGCGACAACAGAGCGCACGCGTGATTGATCGACGATGGTGATGTCATTTAGATTCTTATCGTTAAGAGTGATCACACCCCGCGAAATAGGAAGGACGCCACTCATCGCTCCCAGGAGTGAAGATTTACCAGATCCATTAGCACCGATAATTGCAGAAATTGTTCCGCGGACAAATTGAGCATCAAAGTCTGAGATAACAGTTACTCCATCGCGAACAATGGAGATTTTCTCGACCCTCATCACCACGTCACGAGTCATAGCCATACCTGCCTACGTGAGCGAACTAAGTAAATTAACACAGGCGCACCGATCAGAGATGTAATGAGGCCAATGGGTAGCTCATTAGGTGGTGCGATAGAGCGTGCAAAAGTATCTGCAACCAAGAGCATAATGGCGCCTATAAAAGCGCTTGCGATAACGAGTTTTCGATGTCCTGGGCCAGCGATGAAACGAGCAATATGCGGAGCAGCGAGGCCTAAAAATGCGATTGTTCCAACGGTGCTTACCGATGTTGCAACGAGAATCGAAAGAACGAGAAAGGCAACAAGTCGAACTCTCTTTGGATTAGCTCCCAATGTTTGCGCTGTTGAATCACCCAGTGACAAAAGGTCGAGAGGCTTGGCAATAACGAAGGCGGCAATTATCGCGAGAACAATAACTGGTGCAAGGTGCAACAAATCTTCTGATTGCACAAGGGCCAGCGAACCAAGTGACCAGAAGGAGACGCTTCGAGCATCAGGACGTGCCACCATGGAAATAGTCAGACCAACAATCGCTGAGATAACTGCCGAGAGTGCAATACCGACGATAATTAATTGCAGCGCAGTGGTCGTTCCGTTTCGATGCGAAAGTTCAAAGACAAGAAGCGTCGTTAAGAGAGCACCAATCGTTGCAAAGAGAACTGCTCCGATAGATCCAATAGAGGCGAGGTTACAGAGAACTCCAACAAGTACACCAAGCCCAGCACCTGCTGCAGTTCCGAGAATTGCAGGTTCAGCTAAAGGATTATTTGTTGAACCTTGAGCCAGTGCTCCTGCAACGCCAAGAGCTGCTCCCACAAGAAGTGCGGTGGCAATACGAGGCGCTCGAATTTGCCAGATAATTTGATGCGCTTGGCTATCTGTGGATGTAAAGGGATGAAGTATCGCGCTCCATGTTCCAGCGATATCGGCTGCTCCCAAGGAGAGCGCTAGGACTGAAGCTACGAGCATCAGCACGAGAAGTGATAGCGATGAACGAAATGAATGACCTGTCATCGAGCAAGAACCTGATCTATCGCTTTGTGTAATTTCAGAACGAGGCTAGGGGTTCGCGGTCCAAAGGAAAGTAAAAGAGAATCATCAACGGTAATGATGCGCTGGGCTTTTCCAGCAGATGTTTGTGCGATTCCAGGCAAGGCTAGAAGGGCTTCCTTGCCGCCGACGGATTCAAGGCCCTTTGTCATCAAGAGCAATATATCTGGATTACTTGTTGCTAAAACTTCGCTCGTCATGGAATTAAATGGATTGGGAAGCGTTGTAGCGCCGACATCTACTCCCCCTGCAGCAGCAATAAGCGCATCTGCGCCAGAACCTTTGCCGCCCATGAGATAGATGGCACTTGTTCCTCGAAGGTAGAGAAAGGCAATTTTTGCTTTGCTGCTCTGTGCCGGAGTGATCGATGCAAGTTGCTGTGCCATCGTTGCATTGAGTTCTACTCCGCGCTCTGGTGCACCAAGTGCATCTGCA
>CANJXW010000029.1 GCA_947478965.1 Candidatus Nanopelagicaceae bacterium
CCTATTTAATACTGAAGTTTTTATCATCTATAGCAAAGAGAGAACCATCTTCTGCAGAATACTCGATGACTTCGAATCTATAGGAACCTGGATCCAATGTATCTAGCGCAACGCTCCAGGCAGAGCGCTCAGGGCAAGCAGCACCTGCTGTTGTTGAGCCATCTTTTACAAGGTTTCCATCTTGTGAAAGTCGCCAATATACGTTCGCTTCGAAGGTGCACGCCTGGCCAAAAATCGTAATTGGGTTAGTGAGAGTTTCACCTTCAGTAATAGAGGAAATTTGAAGCGGATTCAAAACATCGTACCCAGGGGATTTAGTGAACTCTCTTGTTGTATCAACATGACCAGCAAAGGATTCAACAGTGTTTCCGTTTACAGTAAAGCGCACTGCTTTGATTGCGGTATTGATCTCTAGGAATGTCCACACAATCTGTTCGATAGCTCTCTCTTCGCTTTCTGCGCCAACATTAAGTGAAATGGTCCCTAGATCTATAGTTGCGACTGAATCCGAAGCAGTTATTGAATTTACTGTATTTTTGGCTCCCCATAGGTTTACGTAATTAGGGTCTAGCGGAACAATTTTTCCAGAGACAAGATCCGAAATTACGTCTTGACCCAGATTCTCTGTTTCGGGAAATTCTCTTTGCTCGCTAAAGAGTTTAAAGCCGCGAGGTGTATCGGCTACAAAATATAAGCTTGCAATAGCGCCAGCTTTCGTCGGCTCACTATTGCTGGTGCAACCAGAAATGAGAATCATCGAGATAAGTAGAAACGCTATTTTCTTCATAGATAGAAAGTATCAGGACATTCGATCTTGCACATTTGGAGCGGTTAACCCCTCAGGGAGAACTACTTTTGCCTGGGTCACAGCGTGAGAGACCGCAAGGCAACACCCAAAGAGTCCGCTTTGGCTTGCAATTGCAGTAAATCACAACATAGACTTTCTCATAGTTAAGGGGAGTACCTCGCTAACGCACCTTCGTCAATACGGATAGAAATATCCCGGAGTTGCGACCACACAGTGGTTGAGGGAGACCTTGGCAGTAATGGCCCCTTTAGCGAATAGGTTTGTAAATTATGAATGTAACACTTTTGACATGGGCTCTTGTAGTCGGCGTAATCATCGCACTGATCGTGGTTGATTTGCTTACCGTGAGCCGCAAACCTCACGAGGTAATGTTTAAAGAGGCTTCGATCTGGTCCATCTTCTACATCAGCGTAGCTATTGCCTTTGGTATTTGGGTTTGGCAAACGGCAGGTTCAGAATTTGGAACTGAATACTTTGCCGCTTACCTCGTAGAAAAATCTCTTTCAGTAGATAACCTATTTGTATTCATCATTATCTTGGCTCAGTTCAAGGTCCCATCGATTTTCCACCAGAGAGTATTAATGTTCGGGGTCATCCTTGCCCTCATCTTGCGCGCGATCTTCATTGCCGTTGGTGCTGCAGCGCTGGCTGCGTTCAGTTTCACCTTCGTAATCTTCGGCGCGATCCTGATTTGGACAGGGGTTGGATTATTTAACCACTGGGATGAGGATCCTTCGCCAGAAGATAATTTCTTAGTGCGCAGCATCAGAAAGCGCATTGCAATGGCAGACGAATACGATGGCTCAAAGATCTTTACTAGATTAAATGGTAAGAGAATTGCTACGCCTATGTTCATGGTGATGATAGCTATAGCTTCGACAGACCTGTTATTTGCACTTGATTCAATTCCTGCCACTTTTGGTGTTACTCAAGAACCCTTTTTAGTCTTTGCGGCTAATGCCTTTGCCTTACTTGGTTTACGCGCCTTGTACTTTTTACTCAAGGGGTTGTTAGACAAACTGATCTACTTGTCACTCGGACTTTCAATTATTTTGATGTTTATCGGAATCAAATTGATCATGACTTACTTGCATGAGACATGGAGTGAAGTCCCTAAAATCCAAACCCTAGTAAGCCTTGCGGTTATCGGAGCAATTTTAGTAATATCGACGATTGCAAGTTTGATCAAGGTCAAGAAAGATCCAACTGCACACGCTCATGCTGGGCGTGTAACGGCCGGCAAGAAGCCAGATGTTGAGGCGCAAAACTAGGCGGATGTCGATGTCATTAAAGTTGTAAAGAAGTAGAGCAATAGTTATTAGGATTTTCTAAAACGGCCAGACCAGATTGCCAAGGCAATTACTGGAATAGCGGAAAAGGCACATAACCATCCATAGGTTAATGAACTAATAATGATGCCGGCGGCGGCGCCACCAGCAGCACCCGATAGGTTCATGACCAAGTCGCTAGCGCCTTGTGATGAAGTCTTAAGGACTGGATCAACGCTAGAACTCAATAAGGCGGAGCCTGCGATAAGGGTAAAAGACCAACCTAAACCAAGCAAAAATAGACCGATGCCGAGCTTTGGAACATCATCAGCTGCAGCCGTCCCTGAAATAACAGCCGAAAGAAACAATATTACTAATCCGATTTGAATAGTTTTTATTTGACCTAGTCGATCACTGATACTTCCAACAACGGGGGAGAAGGCATACATTCCGATGACATGTACGCTGATCACGAGTCCGATAATTCTTAGTGAGACATCCACATGTGCCATATGAACTGGCGTCATGACCATGACTGAAACCATTACTACATGGCCAATTGCTATCGAGATGATTGCAAAGAGCGCCAAAGGCTTTTGGCGTATGTGAACGAGAGCTTCCTTCACATTTTTCTTCCCAGCTTCATAACTCTTACCTTCTCCGAGGGCGGTTATGTAGGGATCTGGCTTTAAGAAGTAAAAAATTATGAGTGAAGCAAAAGTTAAGGTAACTGCAGAAATTAAATATGGACCGACCAATCGTGGGAATCCAAGGCGCTCGGCAATATCGCCCGCCGGTTGCATTAAATTTGGACCAGTAACGGCACCGATGGTCGAGCCCCACACAACGTATGACAAGTTCTTTGCTCGATGGGATTCTTCTGCCAAATCAATTGCGGCAAAGCGAGCTTGATATGCAGAAGCGCTTGCAGATCCAACCAAGAACGATCCAGCTAACATTAAAAAGATATTGGCGTGAATCCCGCCGAATATCGCTAATACTGAACCAAGGACGCCAGCTGCATATCCAAAGGAAAGCGCTGAGCGTCGCCCGCTATGTGCAGTCAGCCTTGCTAGTGGAAGCGCCAAGGCAGCAGCGCCTAGAACCGAGAAAGTCTGCGCCAATCCTGCAAGTTCTTCTGAGCCAGTAATGGAGGCGACGAGGAGTGAACCCGCTGCAACGGTTCCGGCAGTGCCAACGCCTGCACCTATTTGTGCGACGGTGAGAGTTCTTAGAGTCTTGCGCTGCAGCTCTGCATGTTGGGACATGTTGTTACCTTAACAGTGGACTAGAGAGCCCGGTGGTTAATCGAGCATTGATACATTGACATTCTTCGATGTATCAATTACTCTTTATATCGAAGGTTTTCGATGGGAGAAATAATGAGCGAAGAGTTGAAGTTAGTTAATTCTGAAGATTCAGCGTGTTGCTCGCCCAGCCCAGAGGTACCCCAAGGAGCACCGCTCTGGAAATCTATTGTGATCTTTTTATCTCTCATTGCAATCTTCCTTGCTGCTGACTATTGGTTCGGGTCTTTTCTTAAATCTCATCTAACTGGATTTAGTGAAGCTGCTAAAGATTCGATCTCATTTTTTATCTCCCACTCAATCGGTCTTGTAAGCCTCTTGGCTGCAATCACAACCCTGGCGGTCTTCCTTCGCTCATTTATTGACGCCGATAAAGTCCGCACGCACATGGAAAAAGTCAGTTCTCTCAAAGGTCACGGGATAGCCGCGGGTATCGGTATGGCAACTCCATTTTGCTCATGTAGCGCAGTGCCGGTCTTTACCGGCTTTATACGCGGTGGAGTTCCGGTCAGCCAAGCAATCTCCTTTCTTATAGCAAGTCCTCTCGTCAATGAAATAGCTGTGATCATGCTTGCTACGACTCTCGGTTGGGCAATAGCTGGCGCATATGCAGGAATGGGATTTGCCATTGCAGTAGGTGCGGGCATAGCTCTTCGCAAATTTGCGAAGCCAAGCCTTACTGAAGTCACTATGGTCAAGAGCCTTAACATGATCGACTCACAAGGTAATGTCATTAAGCCATCGCTTCAAAAGCGAGCAAGTGCTTCTTTACTTGAAGCACGAGATACAGTGAAGACCACCTATATCTACATACTTATTGGAGTAGGTGTTGGCTCGCTTATCCATGGATGGGTTCCAACTTCGGCAATCGAAACAATTGCTTCGTGGGGTCCAATCGTTGGGGTATTGGCAGCAACCTTCATTGGAGTTCCCCTGTATTCAGGTATCGCAACTGTTATTCCGATTATTACCGCGCTCTCCGAAAAAGGTATGCCAATGGGCACGCTCTTAGCTTTCGCGATGAGTGTTACAGCGCTTTCATTCCCTGAGGCGATGCTCCTGCGCAAAGTGATGAAGCCGAAGTTACTTGCCGCCTACTTTGCCACTGTTTCCTTAGGAATCGTTCTGGTCGGAGTTACCTTTAACATTGTTCTTTAAGAATCAAAACTGGCATTAATTCTTAAGGAGCCAAACTCCTTGGGTAGCGGTCTTAGATTTAATGGAGATTGTTGTCCCGCTTGCATGATCGCCAAATAAAGTTTTCTCGATGGCGTAACCGTAACTGCCCACATCTATCTTCGCTTTTACCGCCCCGCGTGAAATGAAAACGAGCAAGGATTCATCCTTTGATTCTCTTAAGTAGGCGATGTAATCAGCTTCAATTGCTACCCAGCGCAAGCCTCCATGGATAAGGGCGCTATGGGTTTTACGTAATGAAACTAGCGACTTCACTTCACTAAGGAATTTTTGATCCCACGCCGATTGATCGTCCCAGTTAATTGTTCGGCGGCCATCTTCGCCCCATGAACCTTCAAGACCGATTTCATCACCTGCAAAGATTGATGGAACTCCGGGATAGGTCATCATCATGGTCATGGCAGCGGTGTGAGCCTTCTTATCTCCAAGAACGACACTTCTAAATCTTGCGGTGTCATGAGAATCCAAAAGCAACATGCTTGCCGTCAAAGAACGCCATGGAATCGATGCGTTGAATTCAGTCATCGATTCAACTAATTGGCCTCCATTGATCTTAGGCATGGCAAAGGGCAGACCTTGGAAACCACCTGTGATTTCAGGGTTTCTGTTAATCCAGTTCCAGAAGGGGCGCATAAAACCTTGATAGTTCATTGCACCCTGCCACCCAAGACCGTTGAGATCGCTCGCTTTAAAGTCACCATTTTCAGCCACCAGCCAAGTATCTGGATTGACCTCTTGCATAGCTTTTCTAATTCCTTGCATGACATCGGTATGAAAATTATCTGCCCCTTGGACGCCTGTCATATTTCCAACATCAATGCGCCAGCCGGCCATACCAAACTTTGGCGAAATCCATTTCTTAACAATCGAATTTTTCGCTTCATACATAGCTTGTCGAAGCGCCTTCGACCCATAATTTAACTTCGGTAGCGATTCCAATCCATACCAACCGACATAGCCCCACTTAATGGATCTATCCCAGTAGAAGAATGAGCGCTCTTTTGAGCTCTTGCTTTTCTTCGCTTTTGCTAACCACTCATGGCCAACGCCGCAGTGGTTAGATGTCAGATCACCAAGGATGCGCACACCTTTAGATTTTGCAGCCTTCACTAATGATTGAAAAGCCTTATCGCCACCCAGTATCGGATCAATATGATCAAAACTTGTCGCGTCATAACGATGATTTGAGCGAGAGGGAAAGAGGGGAGTGAAATAGATACCGTTTACTCCAAGATCGGTAATGTGATCTAGATGTTCCTGGACTCCTATGAGGTCGCCACCGTATAACTCTTGGCCTGTGTATTTGCTGCGCCCGCGAGGCAACTCGTTCCAATCACGTGGGTAGGCCCAATCAGGCGTGATGTCGACCTTGCCAGAACGAGCAAAGCGATCTGGAAATATCTGATAAAAGACGGATGAATGAATCCATTGTGGGTTTGCAGCTACTGCAACTATTTGAAAGTCGTTATTACTATGCACGTCATGATCAAAAAGGCCGTGGGCGTTGAGCCATTGGTATTTTCCGCCACCGATGAAAACAAAACGATAAATAGTGTGGAGATTGAAGACTCTAATTTTTACTTGATACCAAGAATCGCTCTGTGATTGTTCAACTTCGCGGAGTTGATGCGTGACAGGCTCTCCATCTTCATAGAGACGAACATAAGCATCCTTGAAGATATATGTCTTGGGCACCCTGACACGCAAGGTGAGAAAATCACCAATTTTAGGCGCGATATTGCTGACATAGAGCTGGCTTCCATCATGATGGGGCGTATCTGACAATCGGATATCTTTTATCATTTTCTTTGCTTTGCCCCTATCGCAGTTGTTGAGCCCCTATCGATGAAATCTCCTACCCAAAGTTCGCCCTGCTTCTCTTTACTATCTTTGCCGGCCTCTATGACTTGAACCATCATTGTTCCGCAAGCCTTTGCCATCTGATAGGCGTCAAAGGCAACGGTGGACATCTTAGGATTTGTAGACTCTGCTTGATCTTCTAACATATTTATCCCAATGATTGAGATATCATTTGGAATACTTATCCCAAATTCAGCTGCAGAGTTTACAAACCCCATCGGAGCAGCATCAATAAGTGAAATCAAAGCAGTAATATTCGGATATTGAACTCGCAAATTTCTTGCTAAATCAATACCACCCTCTATCGTGTTGGGAATGCTCATGATGTGCAGTTTGATTCTTAAAGTTTTAGCGGCCTGCTTGAGCGCTTCAGGTATTGAACTATCCGACAAAATGACCCCGATATTGATATGTCCCAAATCTTTCAGATGAGTCAGCGCTATTTTATAAACTGTGTGGAAA
>CANJXW010000030.1 GCA_947478965.1 Candidatus Nanopelagicaceae bacterium
AAGAACTTGGACCTTCCGGGAACTGATCGCTTAACGCAGGAAGAGCTTCTTCACCTCAAGGTGGATGTCTTAATCCCAGCCGCACTTGAAGATTCGATTAACGAAAAGACAGCTTCTGGAATTGTTGCAAAAATCGTCGTCGAGGGTGCAAACGCACCAACAACGCCAAGAGGTGATGCAATTCTTGAAGATAAAGGCATTCTTGTTGTTCCAGATATTCTTGCTAACTCGGGTGGCGTAATCGTTTCTTATTTTGAGTGGGTTCAAGATAAACAGAACTATTTCTGGTCCGCACAAGAAGTTAGACAGAACCTAGATAAGATCATGGCGAAATCTTTCGCAGAAGTAAAAGATGTTGCAGTAACTTCACACGTAACATGGCGCGAAGCTGCGCACATGATTGGCGTGGGCAGAGTTGCAGAAGCGCATCGCCTGCGTGGTCTATACCCTTAAAGATTTATTGAGCTAGGGGGCTAACCCACATAAGGTTTGGCCCCAACAGCGCACAGAAAAGTAACATCATCTTGAGTCGAGAGGTTTAATGATGATATTGCCGGATACTTATACTGATGTAAATGAAACTGGATGTTGCGCGATACCCAATATTGATGACTGGGATGAGAAAGTTGTCGAATTCGACAACAAGAAATTTATCCGCGAATACACCAAGAGTGTCTTTTTCGTTCCAACTAATATGGATAAAGTCATGAGATCCCTGAGTGAAACCGCCGTTTCGGCTGGAGCCATCATGCCACCTGATCAAGCAATGATTCTCTCGAGAGATCTTTCACCCTTTAAAGCAGAACAACTGTATGCAGTTTCAAAAGAAGTAGATGGTGGGGATAACGTGCTTCTCTCGGGGTCATTTGCGACCAAGGTATTTGAAGGTGACTATAAGAACGCTAAATCGTGGCACGATGAGTTAGCAAAATATGTTACTAAGTTAGGTAAGCAGAGCAAAGAGTTCTATTTATTTTATACAACCTGCCCAAAATGTGCAGAGCACTACGGAAAGAATTACACGATTGGGTTAGCTCTTCTCAGTGACTGAAGCATCTATCAACATCGCAGGACAGGGCGAACCAGGATTACTTAAGCCTTCAAAATGCCACCATTCGTTCTCATAAGCCCGGCATAATCCATAGATGTATCCGTTTTTCTCCAACCACTTTGTTGATGCTGCGTCATATGGATAGTTAACATCAATCGCAAGTCCCCATGGGTGATGAGAGATATCTGGAGGCAGCACCCATTTAGACGCCTCGGATTTGCTTCCATATTTCTTAATCGCTGCGTTAAATAGATCTCTCTGATGACCAAAACTTCTAAATCCAGAGATAGCGGTGAGAGTAAAACCATCTACTTTTGCAGCGGCCTGAGCAGCTAAGAAACGGGCTCGCAATTCCGGGTTGAGCTCTGAAGGACGAGTACTTGGTTTTTCAATCTCCCCATATCCAAGAGAACTCTCCCATGCTGAACATGCTGTTGCTGTGTCTGAGGCGCGGAGAGTCCCAGTCGTTTCATTAAAGCAAAGTAACTCTGGATTCTCTATCTCTATCGGACTTGGCTCACGTGACAATTGAGAAACCGTAGGGTTTCGCATCTCTCCAACAACCGAGTAACCCATTCCGATGAGAACAGGAAGGACTACGAAAGCGATATACGTTCGCTTCATATTCAATCTCGCTTCTCTCCTCAAACTCCTAAACCGAGGATAGCGCCTAGCTACTCTGGTTTAACTGAGAATATGAGAAGGGCCCTCCATCTGAAAGGCGAAACGGGTCTATTAGCGTGCGCTAATAAGCGTTCTCACCGCAGTAAGGCGGTCCTTGCGAGCTTGAATCTTCTTCACCTGCGCAGCAATTGCCACTTGGATCTGCGCATAGCTAGAACGCTCAGTTTTTGGAAGTTTACTAAGGGCCACAGTTAGTGCGGACTTATGCTTACTATCAAGTGGGATCAAGCCAATCTCTTGCAACATTGCAGCATCGATACGCTGGCCAGATGCCACCATATCTACTACCTCAAATTTACGCGCAATCTTTAAGATCTCTGTGATCTGGTTGCGGCGCTCTGTAGGCAGCGCTGTAATTTCAGCACTTACTTGTGCAAGATTCGCTGCTGTGACGCCAACTATTTCTGCAGTAGTAAATTTCTCTAAAGTTAAAGATGCAGCTGAAACGGTCGTGAGATCAGATCGCGCCTGTCTCTTTTGTGCTTCACGTTTTTCTGCAGCAACGCGCGCTGCCTCGCGAGCTGCAGCAATCACATCGTCAGTGGATGGAGTGGTGGGTTCCTCAGGTGTTACTACCACTGGACATTCCTCATTAACTATTAAACTATTCCATTTTCCTTCAACTAAAGTAAATTGAGATTGCAGATCTGGGTTTACTGAAGCGATTACACATGGTGCCATTTCTAAAAATGCCATGTCACCGACTGTTGGAGGTGAGCCAAGAAAGATTACAGATTCCAAGGAAGTTGCGCCATAGAATGCGATACGACCGATCGCGGTGACGGTTTCAGGTATGGTGATGGTCGTAAGTGATGGTGCGAAATAGAATGCGTATTCACCGATGGAAGTAACGCTTCCGGGAATGGTGTAACTACTTCCAGTCTTCCCTCTTGGGTAAGTGAGGATAGTGGTTCCATCTTTATAGAAAAGTACACCATCATCGCTCTTGTAGATTTCGTTACCAGCGTTAACGTTGATGCTTGCAAGTGTGGGCATCCAGTCAAATGTTAAGCTGCGCAAATCGTTAACACTTGCGGGGATAGTGATGCTCGTAAGTGAAGTATCTCGAAATGCATTTTCACGAATAGAAGTAACGCCTTCGGGAATAGTGATGCTTGTTAGAGACGTGGCGCCAAAAAATGCGTTCTCCATGATTATGATGACTCCGTCAGGAATGGTGTAACTGCTACCAATTTTTCCATTCGGATAAGCAAGGATTATGGCTCCATCTTTTGTAAACAGTACGCCGCTAACGCTCTTGTAATTAGTATTACTCCCACTAACGGTGAAGCTTGTTAAGGAGCTGGTAGCGGAGAACGCGTCAAAACCGATCAATGAGATCCCTTCGGGGATGGCAATACTGGTAAGTGAGGAGGCGCCATAAAACGCGTAGCTACCGATCGTGGTAACACTTACAGGGATAGTGAGGCTTAGAAGTGAGGTTGTATTCAGAAATGCGCTGTCACCGATGCTATCGAGCGTACTGCCTGCTTCGAAGGTGACGGATTGCAGTGAGGCGGTGTTGTAAAATGCTCGCCCCTCTATTGTGGTGACGTTTGCAGGGATGGTTATGCTCGTAAGTGATGTGGCATTCTCGAATGCGCCATTGCCGATTGATGTAAGCAGGCTACCCGTGCTGAAAGTAACGCTCGTCAGTGATGAGGCATTACCGAATGCGTAACTACCGATCGAGGTGACGCTTGCGGGAATAGTGACGCTCATTAGTGATGAGGCATTACCGAATGCACTATTGCCGATTGTTACGAGGCTACTACCTGCTTCAAAGGTAACGGTCTGCAATGAGGTGGCATTGAAAAAGGCAGTGGGAGCAATGGTAGTAACGCTAGCGGGAACCATGTAGCTTGACGCTGTTTTTCCAAGTGGGTAGGAAAGTAGTGTGCTTTCATCGTTTGTAAAAAGAACTCCATCAATGGCTTTATATGTTGCATTATCAGCATTCACGTCGAAGCTCGTGAGTATCATGGCGCTAGAGAATGAAGTAGATGCGATCGAAGTTACGAATTCAGGAATGGTGATACTCGTGAGAGATACGGCGTAATAGAATGCGTAGCTACCAATTGAGGTCAGTTGGCTACCAGCTTCGAAGGTAACGGATTCTAGTGAGACGTTGCCAAAAAATGCATCCTCTCCGATCGTGGTGACGCTTGCGGGAATAGTGACGCTTGTGATCGCGCTATTAGCAAAGGCGGAATTGGCGATAATGGTGATTCCATCGGGGATGACAATGTCATTCGAGCACGTCCCAATTCCGATAACTGTAGTTCCAGTTATCGCCAAACATTCATCTGCACTTGCTGCTGGCACGCCAGCACCTGATAGGGCTATGGCAAGGGCGGTAGCTAATCCAAGTATTCGTCGCATCAAAATTTTCCTTCAGCTTCAGGTAGATCCCTCTAGGCCTAAAGAAGTTGTCGGAAGAGGGGGCTAGGGTGAACCCCAGATTAAAAAAGGGTAGCAGAAATTAGGGCAATCCCTAGATGTGAAGAAGTTGGAAGGCGTGGGGAGGCAGGGCCATGTGTCCGCCTACAGTGAGTAATTTGCGCTCATTTATCAGGCTCAGCGCAGCGGTAAGCGAGAAAGTAAAGTGAAAGAGAAAGACCCCTCAAGTGAAAGGCGAGAGGGGTCTATCCGTGCGCTCGAAGGGATTCGAACCCCTAACCTTCTGATCCGTAGTCAGATGCTCTATCCGTTGAGCTACGAGCGCTTACTTTATTGAACATGCGAATAGTACAGGGTTATTAGCCCTCAGAGAAACTTGGCTAAAACCCAATAAAACCCCTATTTGAGGTTGAGCAAGATCAAGAGACGAGCGACTTCTATCGCTACGGCATCGCGGCCGAGTGAGACATATTTTCTTGGATCGACCATCTTAGGATTTGATTCGAGCGCCTGTCGAACTTGGCCAGTAAAGACTCCATTGAGGTGGGTCGCGATATTAATTTTGCTCATACCTGATCGAATTGCACTTTGAATATCTGCATCGCTGACGCCAGATGAGCCGTGAAGAACAAGCGGGACTGCAACGCTTTGAGCAATCTGTGCAATGAGATCAAAATCCAAAGTTGCGCTGCGAGTCGTCATCGCATGTGACGAACCGACTGCAACTGCAAGTAGATCTGTACCTGTTGCTAGCGCAAAAGCTTTGGCATCTTCCGGCTTGGTACGGACACCGGGTGCATGGACTCCATCTTTTCCACCAACTTCACCAAGTTCAACTTCAAGTGTTGCCTTGTAGCTCTTGCAAAGTTCTGACATTCGAATACTTGCTTTTACATTCTCATCATATGAGAGCTTTGATCCATCAAACATAATCGAGTCATACCCAAGATCTAACGCTTCCTTAACAAGTTCTTCACTTTCTGCATGATCAAGGTGTACTGATACAGGGACAGTTGATGATTCTGCAATAGCGATTGTCGCGACAGAGATTGGTTTTAGCGACTTATGATAATTTACGCAATTTTCGCTAATCTGCAAGATGACGGGAGTATTTGCAAGCTCTGCACCAGCGACGAGCGCCTCGGCATGTTCTAGAAGAATTACGTTAAACGCGCCAGCGGCTGTTCCTGAATTCTTAGCGCTTTGAACTATTTTTCCTGCGGTGGTACGACTCATGGCGCTCCCTAAACAATTACGATTTCAACGCCAAGTGCGCGAAATTTATCAACAATTTTTTGATCAACACCGTCATCAGTGATCAAGACATCAATTTCACGTGTTGATCTAATCAATGCAAATGCCCGTTTTGAAAACTTTGAACTATCCGTTACAACAACGATCTTGTGGGCTCGGGCGGCCATTTGGCGGTTGATCCTGGCTTCATCTTCATGGCGAGCGGAGGCGCCAATCTCAAAATCGATCGCTTCCACACCTAGAAATGCGATATCAATATTGACCTCTTTGAGGACTTCTTCGGCAAAAGGGCCCGTGAGCTCATACGACTGAGGTCTTGCGACTCCCCCCGTGACAACGATCTTGATCTGGTGGCGCACTGTGAGTTCAGCAGCGATATTTACTGCATTTGTAACAACAGTGAGAGCAGGTTGGAGATCTGAAGAATCACCAGGTGCGAATTCAGATCGACCAACAATGGCGCGAGCCACAGCGGTCGTAGTAGTTCCTCCGTTGATGCCGATGACATCATGGCGCGAAACTAGTTGAGCCGCTGCTTCTGCAATACGTTGCTTTACCTCATCTTTTTTTGCGACTTTAAAGGTAAGGGGTAATCCAAGTGATCCACCGGTTGCGACAGCACCGCCATGTGTTCGGGAAAGCAACTGCTGTGTAGCAAGTGAATCAAAGTCACGACGAATAGTTGCTGCCGAAACATCGAGTTCGTGCGCGACATCCTCAACTTCCACGCTTCCTTTTTCAACAACTATTTCAAGGATGCGCGAAAGCCTAGTTTGCTTACTCATTTAACACTTCCAGCTGTAAGTCCTCCAACGAGCCATTTTTCAATCATCGCGAAGAGTATGACAACCGGAACGATTGCAATCAGAGAACCTGCGAAGAGGAAGTTCCATTGAACTTGGTACTGCCCGATAAGTGATGTCAGACCAACGGTAAGTGGTTCGCGCTCTGGAGATGATGTAAGTGTGAGAGCGATAACGAATTCGTTCCATGCCGCAATAAAGGTGAAGATAAATGCTGTTACAAGTCCTGGAAGGGCGAGTGGCAAGGCGATTCGGGTCAGCGTGGTGAATCGATTACAACCATCAATGGAAGCCGCTTCTTCGATTTCTCGAGGAATACTTGCAAAGAAACTTGAAAGGATCCAGATTGAGAAGGCAAGATTGAATGCAGAGTAAATCAGAATCAAAGCGAGATAAGTATCAACAAGGTTGAACTTAACAATTTCTCTAAAGATTCCAACGACAAGTGCAGTTGGTGCAAACATTTGAGTGACAAGAACGAGAAGGAGGAAAGGCTTCTTGCCTCTAAATTCGTTACGGGCTACGTAATAGGCCGCAGGGACAGCGATCACAATCACGATAATCGTCGCCGATAGCGAGATGATGAAAGAGCTCTTAATGAAACCTGCAAGAGGGATCTCTTTCCAGACGTCAATAAAGTTACTAAAGGCCCACTTTTTCGGAAGGTAGGTCGCAGGAATTGCTG
>CANJXW010000031.1 GCA_947478965.1 Candidatus Nanopelagicaceae bacterium
ATTACCTTGATATGTGCGATATTGAATTTACCGTTGAAAAGGGAAAGCTCTGGATCTTGCAGACTCGAGTAGGCAAGCGCACGCCAGAAGCTGCCTTTCGCATCGCAACCCAACTCGTTGCTGAAGGAAAGATCTCCATGGATCAAGCCTTGACTCGAGTCACAGGCGAACAACTTGGAAATCTTATGTTTCCGCAATTTGATAAATCTTCAACGATCATCGAGCTCACCCGTGGAATAGCAGCATCACCAGGCGCCGCTGTTGGCGAAGTTGTCTTTGACCCACGAGAAGCAGCAGACCACGCTTTAGCTGGAAAGAAAGTCATCCTTGTTCGGCGTGAGACAAACCCTGATGATTTAGCGGGCATGGTCGCAGCCCAGGGAATTCTCACCAGCCGCGGGGGAAAGACTTCACACGCAGCAGTTGTTGCACGTGGAATGGGACGTCCTGCAGTGTGCGGAACAGATTCCATTGAAGTCAATGTTGATGAGCGTTATTTCACCTGTGGCGATATTACGGTGCGCGAAGGTGATCTGATTTCGATCGATGGAACCACAGGAGCGATCTATCTTGGAGCAGTTCCTGTTGTCGCAAGTGTTGTAACTCAATATGTACAAGGAAAAGTAGATCCACAAAGCGCTGGCGCATCTCCTCTGATTAAAAGTATTGATCAAATTTTGCGTCATGCAGATGAGATTAGAAAAATGAAAGTACGCGCCAATGCAGACACACCGGAAGATGCAGCCATAGCACGCAGTATGGGTGCGCAAGGTATTGGTCTTACTCGCACAGAGCATATGTTCCTTGGAGATCGCCGTGTCCTTGTTGAAACATTGGTTCTTGCCATTACTCAGCAAGAGCGCGAAGACGTATTAAAGGAGATGGAGACTCTTCAATACGATGATTTCCTTGGAATTTATCGTGCGATGGATGGTCTGCCCGTGACCGTCCGATTGCTCGATCCACCTCTGCACGAATTTCTTACAAGCCAATCGGATCTTGCGGTGGAGATTGCGCTCTTAACCGAACGCGGGGAGAAGATTCCAGAGCGAACTCTCGCACTCAGTAAAGCGGTAAATCGCCTTCACGAATCAAATCCCATGATGGGCCTTCGTGGCGTTCGCCTTGGCGTGATGATTCCTGAACTCTTTACGATGCAGGTCCGCGCACTTACGCGTGCAGCGATTGCTGCGCAGAGAGAAGGCGTCAAAGTTATTCCCGAGGTGATGATTCCTCTCGTTGCAAGCCAACGCGAACTTCTCTATTTCCGTTCATCACTTGAGGCAGAGATTGCGAGAGTTCTAGAAACAGAAGGTGCTGATATCTCTATGAGTATCGGGAGCATGATCGAAACTCCACGCGCGGCAATCACCGCTGCAAAGCTCGCTGACTACACAGATTTCTTCTCTTTCGGCACAAATGATCTGACGCAACTTACATGGGCATTTAGTCGCGACGATGTTGAATCATCGTTCTTGCCCCGGTATTTGGATTTAGAGCTCTTGCCCTTTAGCCCCTTTGAATCACTCGATCAAGATGGCGTTGGGCTCTTAGTAAAGATCGCCTGTGATGAAGTCCGTTCTGTACAGCCACTGATGAAGCTTGGCGTCTGCGGTGAACATGGCGGGGATCCTCGCAGTATCGCTTTCTTCCATGAAATTGGCATTGATTATGTCTCGTGTTCTCCTTTTCGAGTCCCAGTCGCTCGCCTTGAAGCGGGCCGCGCTGCGGTAAAAGTGGAATCGAGCACAAGTACCGTATAGAGACCGTCCGCATTGGCCGCACCAGTTACTCTGCACCAATGAGCGATCTATCGGCGAAGGTGCGACAAGCCCTTGAAGCCGCTGTCGCTGCAATCGGTGGAGCGCCCCGCGAAGGTCAGATCGAGATGGCAGAAGCAGTTGCCAATGCTCTGACAGATCGCCATCACCTGATGGTCCAAGCCGGAACAGGCACTGGAAAGTCCCTCGCATATCTTGTGCCAGCTCTTGTTCATGGACGAAAGGTTCTCGTCGCAACGGCAACTCTTGCCCTGCAGCGCCAACTTGTAGAGCGCGATCTTCCAGCCGTTGTACCTGCACTTGAAAAAGTTTTAGGGCGAGAAATCACCTATGGAATCTATAAGGGCGTCGGCAATTACATCTGCCTACAGAAGATGAATTCTGAGGAATCAGATCCAGATGGGGAAGTTCTTTTGGAAGTTTCCTACCTTGGTAAAGATGCAAAGCGCCTCCATGCATGGGCAAAGACGCCAGGTGTTTCAGGTGATCGCGATGATGCACCTGAAGTAGATCGCCGCGTCTGGGCTGCAAATTCACTCTCAGGCCGCGAATGCGTTGGCGCAGATGTATGCGCATATGGAAGCCAATGTTTTGCAGCGAAAGCAAAGGCAAAGGCGCAGAGCGCAGATGTTGTGGTTACAAACCACACCCTCCTTGCCATCGAAATTGTAGATTCTCATCCGATCTTGCCCGAGCGAGATGCGGTGATTCTCGATGAGGCTCACGAATTTATGGATCGCACAACCCAAGCCGTTACTGAAGAACTTACCTCTGCTCGAGTTATTCGCGCAGCTGCAATGGCGCGCAAACATATGCCAGGAAAACTTGCAGATGCGCTGACAAAAGCTGCTGATAATTTTCATGATGCCATGGCAGATTACGGTGACCAGATCCGCGGTGATCTATCGAGCCAAGGAAGACTCCTTGAAATTCCAAGTTCACTTGAAGCCCCGATCCGTAAAGTTAAAGATGCAGCGCAAGCGCTGGTATCAATCATCGGCGCTGATGATGAGATCATCGATTCAGATGCGATTGCAGAACGTGCGCGCGTTAAGGGTGCAGTCAGCGAGATCAATACAACTGCAGGAAAGTTATTAAAGATGGGCGATAGCCATGTTCTTTGGTACGAGCCAACATTTTCAACTCTTCACTTGGCGCCGCTTTCTGTCTCTAGCGTTTTACGTGCAAATCTCCTGACAAAAACCCCGGTAATTGCAACATCTGCGACCCTTACTGTTGGCAAGGGATTTGATGCAATGGCAAAGAGCATCGGCTTTGTTGTCGGCGATGAGACAGACTCTGAAATTGAACCAGGAGATATTGATCCTGCAAATGTTTCAATGCTCGATGTTGGATCTCCCTTTGATTTTGCAAACCAAGGCGTTCTCTATATGCCAAAGCATCTGCCAGAACCAGGAAGAGATGGTCCAAGCCAAGAAGTATTAACAGAACTTGGCGAACTCATCGATGCCGCTGGCGGTCGCACTCTGGCGCTCTTTAGTTCATGGCGTGGAGTCGAAGCAGCTGATGCCCACCTTCGCGATGTTCTTAAAGAACTTCCGATTACGATCATTACTCAAAAGCGCGGAGATGCAGTCGGTCCTCTCGTTGAACGCTTTGCCAAAGATGAGACATCAATCTTGCTTGGCACGATGTCGCTCTGGCAAGGCGTAGATGTTCCTGGAAGTTCTTGTATTTTGGTTGCGATAGATCGAATTCCATTCCCGCGTCCCGATGAACCGGTGATGGCAGCTCGTGCATCTCTTGCAGATTCTGCCGGTGGCAGTGGCTTTATGCAGGTATCGCTCCCACGAGCAGCGCTCCTGCTTGCTCAAGGAACAGGACGCCTTATCCGTAGCGTTGATGATCGAGGAGTCGTTGCAATCCTTGACTCGCGCATTGTGACAAAGCGATATGGAAGCGTTCTCTTGAATTCAATGCCGCCGCTGTGGCGAACATCAGATGGCGCCGTTGTTCGTGACTCATTGCGCAGATTAAACAAAGGCATGGAAGACTAAGAAGATGCCTCGCATCAAGACGGATTCACTCGAAACCCACCGTGACTGGCGTCGTAGCCAACTCATCGAGGCTGCCGCGACAATCGCTCTCGAATCAGGTGGCGAAGCAATTACCGTTGCATCTGTTGCAGCAAAGGCTGGACTCTCTCGTACCTCTGTCTATGAATACTTTGCATCAAGCGCAGATCTTGTTGCCGACCTTGTTATTGATGAGCTTGAGGGCTTTACCGATGTTTTGAGCCGCGCAATAGCAGGCAGCGAGCAACCCCTTGAAGCGCTAGAACAATGGATCGCTTCATCACTTCTCTATATTGCCGATGGTCGACATTTACTTGCCAAGGCTCTCAACGCCACGGCTCTTCCACGTGAGCGCACCGCTGCAATTGGTGCGGCGCATAGAAAACTTCTCGCACCTTTGCATTCAAATTTAGAAGCACTTGGCATAGCAGATATCGCACAAGGCTTGAGTTTCATTCAGGCTCTTACAGATGCGGCATCAAAACGAATTGAAGCAGGCTGCGATGCGAAAGCGGAGATCGTAAAGACCACCGCCTTCGCCGTTGCAGGCATCAAAGCCTTGATGTAGTTCTACTTAATCTTGATAGAAACTCTTTGCGATAGAGCGCCCCACATACCTGCCCGAGCTGGCGCAGTGGCTTGAAGAATACAAACTCCCTTTTTCTTGGCAAGAAGTAAATTTCCTTCGATCACACAAATATTTTTCGATGAAGCTACATATTTGACGGTTGTTCCAAAGTTTGATTCGGCAACAATCGCTCGCGCGGCACCAACGTTAAGAGATATTGGGAATTTCTTCACTCCGATGCTTTGAACACCCGCAACAAGCTTGAGGGGATAGTTGGCCGTATAGGCCGCGTATGAACTATTACCTGCTGAGATCACTTGAATATTGCAGAACCCTGCACCTTTGAGCGCGGTGACAGAGCCGTTGAGAACTGTGCAGTCAGGTGTTGATGAAGCAAAGGTCAGCGCGACGCCAGATTTTGCAGACGCAGCAATTTTACCGATGGCTCGATATCCAAGTTCGCTCGCTGTTCGAGTCGAAAGTGTGAGGCTATTGAGAGTGGTAGTGATTTCATCCCCGGGAAGAGCAGCAACGGCTGTACCTGCCTTAAAGGTCAATGGAATAAATTGATCTTCCGCTGTGTCAGATAAAGCGGTGTGGTCATTGCTGATCCAAATTCCGCACGATGTCACATAACAATCTACGGGACCGCTCTTTGAACTATATGCAGCAACGGGTTTAAAGATGATATCGGCGCTGGGAGCAAAAGATGCGCCTTGCGATGTTGAAATCCATAACGGTTGCGCTGTACTGCAATCTGTAGGTCGCGCTCCAGCAACGGGAGCATTACATTCTTGAATATAAAGACCGTTCTTTGTTGGAGCTCCAGTGAGCTGAATATGAATCACAGCTGATGTTGGATCCAGATTAGTCAGTGGTCCGGCAATTACTGACGTCTTTGCTTCTGCGGCGACCGGTGCGAGCAGGAGGGCAACCATGAGCAATGGAACGATCTTCTTTACGAGCTTCATATTTTCTCCTTGATGTGGTTTAAGCGTTAATTTCTATCTATTTCTTAAAAGTCACGGGGATGAAGATGTCAAAACTTCGATCATTAGAATTGAGATGATCAGCGCGGACAGTGATTGCGCATGCGACTTTGCTGCAATCAATCTTGCCAATCTTTTTACTCAGAACTATTGAGTACGTAAAGCGACCGCCAGGTAAGTACGGTTGCGCAAGGCCAACTCCGTACGGTGGTGGGTTAGATGAAATCCAGTGTGAAGCTCCACTCACGCCTTGCTTGTTGATCCCACCACCACAAGGTGTTGGGACCTTGCCTTTCTGTGGAATCACGCATAAGCCAAGATAGATACCAACGGTTTCATCAAAATTCTTGCCGGTAACCGTGACCTTAGATCCACTAGAAATTTTCGTTGATGAGGCAGTTATATATTCACCGTGCTGCCCGGCGACCTTTACTGCAGCGTGAGCAGGGGAAGATCCCAGGAGCGCTAGCGCGCTTGCTGCAATAACTATCGCCTTCTTCATAGATGACACTCTAGGCAACAGCCGAAGCAGGTTTATCCGACAGAACACGCATGTATGTCGGTGAGAACTTTGAGAGACTATGCAGGTGAAGATGCGAGGGCTAGCAACAGCGCTGATCATCCTCATCGCTCTCACAGGTTGTTCGCAGAACCAGGGCGCTTCGGTAATTTCAATTAATTCAGCGAATCCAGTTCTCTTGGAACAATCTGGCTCATCCATAAAACTTCGAGTCATTGCACTTGCAAATGGAACTGCAGAGATCGTTTCAGCACTTGGCTTCAAGTCGACTCTGATCGGTCGAGACATTGCAAGCACAGATGCTGATCTCGCAAATATTCCTATCGTGAACTCTGGCCATCAAATTATTGCTGAAAAGGTTATTTCGTTAGCACCCGATCTTGTCTTAATCGATGCATCAAGTGGTCCTGCATCTGCAATCGCATCGATACGAAAAGCAGGAATCTCCATCTCAATGATTACCGAGAGCTGGACGTTGAGTGACATTGCACGCAAGGTAGGCGATGTTGCAGATGCACTTGGTGCACCAGAGCGCGGAGTAGAACTCAATGCAACGATGGCACAGCAACTTGCATCGATCACTCCGGCACAGAGCAGCAAAGCAAAAATTGCCTTTCTCTAC
>CANJXW010000032.1 GCA_947478965.1 Candidatus Nanopelagicaceae bacterium
CTTCATATCAAAGCGAGCAGGAGATGAGTGAACCTTCTCGACGGTAAAGAGTTCGCAGAGTTCTTTCATCGTAACGTTTTCGCGATCTTCACCCGGTGACCAACCAAGGAGTGCGAGATAGTTACAGATCGCCTCTGGCAGATAACCTTGCTCGCGATACCAAGCGATAGATACTTCACCATTTCGCTTAGAGAGCTTGGCGTTATCTTGACCCATCACAAAGGGAAGGTGCGCAAAGAGCGGGTAATCCTCAAGTGCAACGCCCATCGCTTGATAGACGCGGATCTGACGTGGCGTTGAAGAGAGAAGATCTTCACCGCGAAGGATATGTGTCACCTTCATCATGATGTCATCGACTGCAACAGCGAGGGTATAGAGCGGAGATCCATCGCCACGAACGAGAACAAAGTCAGGAACAAAGTTGTGATCAAAGGTGACATCTCCGCGAATGAGATCGGTAAATGTTGTTGAACCACTTGGCATACGCATGCGCAGTACCGGCATGCGCCCCTCTGCTTTGTACGCTGCGATCTGATCTGCGCCCAAATCACGGCAATGGCCGTTATATCCAGGTGCAACATTTGCTGCGCGCTGTGCTTCGCGTACTGCTTCTAGCTCATCCGGCGCGCAATAGCAGTGATACGCATCTTTTTGATCAAGGAACTTCTGCGCCCACTGCGCATAGATATCAAGGCGCTGTGATTGCAAGTAAGGGCCGTTTTCGCCACCTACTTCTGGACCCTCATCCCATGTAAGTCCTAGCCATTTAAGAGTATCGATCGCTGCTTGAATATATTCATCTGTAACGCGCGTTGTATCGGTATCTTCAATACGAAAGAGAAATGTTCCTCCTGTGTGACGCGCATATGCCCAATCAAAGAGCGCCGTGCGAATATTTCCAACATGGAGATCACCTGTTGGTGATGGTGCAAAGCGAACCTTTACCTTTTTCGTTGTCATGGGCGCGCACTGACCTTATTAGTGAGCTTGCCTAAACCTTCAACGCCAACGGTCACTGTTGCACCGGCTGGCATAGGACCGATTCCTGCGGGGGTTCCTGTAATGATGACATCTCCTGGAAGTAGGGTCATGATCTGCGAAACAAAGACGACGATATCTTCGATCCCAAAGATCATCTGGTTAAGCGTTGCATCCTGGCGAACTTCTCCATTTATCTCAGAGAATATTCTTTGTGTGCCGGGAACGAAATCAGTTTCGATCCATGGACCGATCGGACAGAAGGTATCGAACCCTTTTGCACGGGCCCATTGACCATCAGTCTTTTGTAGTTCGCGACAGGTCACATCATTTGCAAGGGTGTATCCATAAATAACTTCATGAACGCGCTCTCGCGGAACATCTTTACAGACGCGACCGATAACGATCGCAAGCTCTGCTTCAAAATCTATTGATGGCGCCATTGCAGGCCAGACGATGGTGTCGCCAGGTCCAATGACTGAGGTATTTGGCTTAAGAAAGATAATTGGTTCACTCGGTACATCCGAGCCCATCTCTTTTGCATGGTCTGCATAGTTCTTACCGACTGCAACGACCTTGCTACGTGGAATAACAGGTGCAAGGAGTCGGACTTTGCCGAGCTCGGTCTTGGCCCCTGTTGTGGTTACTCCGTGATAAATCGGATCTCCAGAGATGACAGAGATCGAGTTATCGTCTTCGAGGAGGCCAAAGAGAGGATCGGTTCCGAGCCCCGAGTCTGGTCCTGGTGAAAAGCGAACAATGCGCATGGGGCAATCTTAACGGTGCATCTATCTCTTGGCTAAAGCGCCAGGATTTCTCCATCGTGATCGATATAGAAAACTGTTGCAAGGGGCGAATTCTCGACAATTGCACCAATTTTTTCAGGTTTTACACCTGTGACGACGACGCCTTCAATCCCAGAAATTTGAGATGCCATTGCAACGGTAAAGACGGCATCAAGAGCGTCGAGGTTTAAGGATGGAGATGAAATGTTGATGGCAACATAGGTTCGCCCAGTCGTATCGCGCAGAGCCGCTGCTTGATTGGCCCCTGATCTCTTGAGCGTTGATTGGGCAAGAGTTGCAAGCTTTGTATCTTCTGGATTGATAAATTCTTTACTCATGATCTTCGCCGGCTCCATCATTGAGTCGTTCGATAATCACGCTACTGATGCGACGTCTGCGACCGATGGGGCGCTCTGAGGTAATCGACCAACCGTGCATCGAAATCGTGCTGCCTGCAATCGGCACGCGGCCAAGCTTTTGTGCCATGAGGCCACCGATCGTGTCGACATCATCGGTATCTTCTTTAGAGAACTCAACTTTAATTTCATCAGCTAAATCTTCAATGTGTAAGGTCGCTTTAGCGCGCGCCTTATCTTCCGAAAGCCAGACAAAGGCTTCGACGCCATCATCGAATTCATCAGCGATCTCGCCAACAATCTCCTCGATAATATCTTCAATCGTAATAATTCCTGCTGTGCCGCCGTATTCATCGACAACGATGGCAAGGTGGATCTGATCGCGTTGCATCTCTTTGAGAAGTTCTGCGGCAATTTTGATTTCAGGGACAAAGACAGCAGGGCGCATCAAAAGCTCAACACGTTCTGTTGTCTCTGCATCGTGGTGATCAAGTGCTCGCTTAGCTAGATCTTTCACATAAGCGATGCCGATAATATTGTCGAGATTCTCGCCCACAACGGGGATACGTGAATATCCAGAGCGAAGTGCAAGTGAGAGCGCTTGACGCAGAGTCTTATCTTTTTCAATCCAGACCATATCCGTCCGGTGAACCATAAGCTCGCGAACCAAGGTATCGCCAAGTTCAAATACCGAGTTAATCATCTCGTGCTCATCTGATTCAACAAGGCCTCGCTCATGAGCCTGATCTACAAGGTCGCGCAGCTCTGCTTCATTGGTAAAGGGGCCAGATCGAAATCCCTTACCCGGCGTAATTGCATTACCGATTGCAATCAGGAGCTTTGTGACTGGCCCTAAGAGAAATGCCAAACCGTAGGCGACATAGATTCCTGCACGCGCCCATTTATGGGGTTGCTGACGTCCAAGGGTGCGAGGGCCGACTCCGATAACTACGTAAGGCAAGATCACCATAATTACCACGGTAAGAACCATCGCCTGCGCAGATGAATATACGTGGAGCATCATCAGGGCGAGAATTGCAGTCGCGGTGAGTTCACAGATCTTTCGGACTAAGAGAATTACATTGAGATATCTCGATGGCTGGAGAGAGTATTTTTTGAGTAAGTGTCCCCCGCGCTTGGATTCGAGTTCTTCGATGAGTACTCGTGAAATCGAGGTCAGTGCAGATTCAGAAGCTGCAAGAAATCCTGCAAAGGCAATCAGAATAATTATTGCTAAGACACCATAGGTGTTCACGCGGTCGCACTCCAGTTCTTAACAAGGTCTTCTTGCAGGTCAAACATAACTTTCTTCTCTGCAGGTTCGGCATGGTCGTAACCGAGAATATGGAGCAGACCGTGCGCAGCGAGAATGTACATTTCCTGCGCTGGGCTGTGTCCTGCTGTCATTGCTTGAGTCTCTGCAACAGTTGGCGCAATCACGATATCGCCCAAAGTAACTGCTTCACCTTCGGTTTCAGGCATATCCATAGGGAAAGATAAGACATCGGTAGGGCCGCCTTCATCCATCCACTTAATATGAAGCTCAGTCATCTCGATCTCATCGACAAAGACAACGTTGAGTTCGCACTCTGGGTTGAGGCCCATGTGAACAATGGCAAAATCAAGGAGAGAGGCGATCTCTTTTGTAGGCGCCAACGCGCCAGAGCGATTTGTTACTTCAACAGTCATATGTAATTCGGTTCTTAGGCGTTACGAATCGGGCGTGGGACTTGCTTCGCCGCATCGTATTTGTCATAAGCCTTAACGATGTCGCCGATCAAGCGGTGGCGAACAACATCTTCAGCGGTGAGTTCAAGAAAAGCGATATCAGGGATATCGTTTAAAATATTTCGAATAATGCGCAGACCCGAATGTGCACCGTTGGGTAGATCAACTTGGGTCACATCGCCTGTGATGACCATCTTTGAGCCAAATCCAAGGCGAGTCAGGAACATCTTCATCTGCTCTGGCGTTGTATTTTGCGCTTCATCCAAGATGATAAACGAGTCATTGAGTGTGCGACCGCGCATATATGCAAGGGGCGCAACTTCGATCACGCCTGATTGCATCAAACGAGGAATCGATTCAGGATCGATCATGTCATGCAGTGCATCAAAGAGCGGGCGAAGATATGGATCGATCTTCTCGCTTAAAGTGCCTGGCAAGAATCCAAGGTGTTCGCCAGCTTCTACCGCTGGGCGGGTCAAAATAATTCTGTTGACGGTCTTTGCTTGCAGAGCTGCAACAGCCTTTGCCATAGCAAGGTATGTCTTACCTGTACCTGCAGGACCAATACCAAAAGTGATTGTATTTTCTTCGATCGCATCAACATAGTGCTTCTGATTTGCAGTCTTAGGGCGGATCGTACGTCCACGATTGCTGACGATATTGAGTGAGAGAACTTCACTTGGATGCTCAACGGGATTTGCATCGAGCATCGCCATGCTGCGAGTTACTGCATCGGTTGTGAGAGCTTGTCCGGATCGAATAACGACCATCATCTCTGCGAAGAGTTTCTCGAGAGCTATGCAATCAATATGTGGGCCGCGCAGAGTGATTTCATTTCCACGAACGGTGATATTGACCGATGGGAAAGCTGCCTCGATAACGCGAAGGTTTGCATCGTTAACGCCGATGAGGGCGACCATCGAAATGGCGGGTGGGACGGTGATGAGAGTGCGTTCCATATAGGAGAAATACTACTTTTAACCGGGTGGCCAAGCGAGCCCACGCCCGCCAAGGAGGTGAAGGTGAGCGTGGAAGACGCTCTGACCTGCAGATTCACCGGTATTAAAGACGGTGCGATAGCCATCGAGGCCACGATCACCCGCGATGGAGCTCGCTGCGCTAAAGATCGCGGCGAGGATCGTTGGAGAGATCTTCGCAAGTTCTGATGCGTTCGGGGTATGGATCGTTGGGATAACGAGAACATGCGTTGGGGCTTGGGGATTGAGATCGTTAAAGGCAACGACGCTTTCATCGCGATAGACGATATCGGCTGGGATATCTCCCTGAATTATTTTGCAGAAGATACATGTGGGATCTAAAGCCATGTGATCACCATATCTTGAGGGATGCGTTGATAGCTGATAAAGCCGCGATACCTGCATGAGCCGATCTAAAGATAGGTCGCCCCATCAAGGCGATTCGTGCGCCAGCTGATGCAAAGAGTTCGAGCTCTTCATTTGTGATGCCACCTTCTGGCCCAATAATTATGAGAACGTTCTTTGCGCTCATTGATGCAATGCTGGAGAGCTTCTCTTTCGCACTTTCATGAAAGACGATTGCAAGGTCGGCGCCTTTAATCTCATCAACAATTTCCTTCGTTGTACGTACGCCTTCCATTGTTGGAATTCGGTAGCGACGCGTTTGCTTACTTGCTTCACGTGCAGTGGTCTTAAGTTTTTCAATCAGGTCTGGGTTTGCTTTACCGATAGAGCGCGATGCTTGCCACATCACGATGCGATCTGCTCCACCTGCTGTATTGAGTTCGATAGATTCTTTTAGTCGATCGCCTTTTGTCAGGGCTTGAATTACGGTGAAATGGGTATCGAGAGGTTCTTCAAAACCCGTCTCAAGAACTTCTACCTTCATAGATTTTTTCGCGACATCAACGATACGAACATGCGACCAAGTGCCTGCACCATCTGATAGCGCAAAGATATCGCCAGACTGCATGCGCAAGACACGAATCGCATGTTGTGCATCTTCGCTATCAAAGAGATATGAGCTTCCAACCTGCGTTGGGAGATCGCTCACGAAGAAGAGGGTGAGCATTAGCGATTAAATGCTTCTCGGAATTTACTGAAGAAACCTTGCTCGTGGCCCTTCACCTTTACATCGCCAGCTTTTTCGCCACGTGATGTTGCAAATTTCTTAAGGAGTTCTTCCTGCTCTTTATTGAGTTTTACAGGGGTATGTACATCAACGTGCACGATCAGATCACCGCGGGTATTGCTGCGAAGACGTGTCATACCCTTGCCCTTAAGAGGGATTGTTGTACCGCTTTGAGTACCTGGCTTGATGAGAAGATCCATTGGCCCATCAAGGGTTTCGACCTTCACAGTTGTGCCAAGGGAGGCAGCAGCAAAGGAAATTTCTACTGCGATATGTAAGGTATCGCCATCGCGCAGCAAGAATTCGTGAGGCGTCTCAACAATTTCCACATAGAGATCTCCAGCTGGTCCGCCACCTGCACCGACTTCACCGCGACCCGAGAGTTGAATTCGATTTCCTGTTTCAACGCCTGCAGGAATCTTTACATTGATATTTTGGCGAGCACGAACTCGGCCATCCCCCGCACACTCTCGGCAAGGGTTTTCGATGACGCTTCCATATCCAGAACATGCGTTACATGGACGTGACGTCA
>CANJXW010000033.1 GCA_947478965.1 Candidatus Nanopelagicaceae bacterium
GAGATCTTCAATCCTGTTGCAGTCAGCCCACCGAGAGTGTCACCGATCCCACCAGCGCCACTTATTGCGCCGAGGTCTCCCACGCTCTGTTCCCATGTAACCGGATAATCAGATTGAAGCCCAACGATCGTTGGTGATGTCGCGCTATTGGTTCCGGTGACGCCAGTATCAGTAACGATTTCAACGCTCTTAGTTGGATTATTGAAAAGTTCGTATCCCCCAATACTCAAACCAGATATTGCAACGATGGATAGGACGATCGCCAAGGCGCGTCGAATTCGCTGGCGTCGAACGCGAGCAATGATCATAGGTGCAAGATCTCGATTTTCTAGAACTCCTAGCGCCATCCATTGAATTTCGCGTTTGATAAGAGGATCGATTTCACTCATTATTTTCCACCACCTCTGCTAAAACTATTTCTACCTCAGATTTAAAGAGGCGTTCACCGGAGAGCGCTTTGGTAGATGATTTCTCGAGTTCAGGTACAAGTTCAATATAGGCAGCAACAGCTGCTTTGCCGCGTGCAAGGTGAGATGCAGCGGTTCCGATTGGTATCTGCAAGACGGTAGAGACTTCACGCAAAATCATTCCGTGTTCGTAAACCAAGACTAAGACTGCACGTTGCGCTGCACTAAGAGTTTTGAGCGCTGCTTGAACCAGAAGTCGCTGAGTTACATCTTCAGTTTGATCTACGAGATCGCGAATATTTTCTGCAAGATCCCACGAAGTTTCATTATCTTGCTGGCGGCGCAGCCACTTGCGGCGCATATCGGCATGCTTGCTAACCAAGACGCGCATCAGATAGGCCTCTGGATTTTCATGTTCGCGAACTTTGCTCCAGCGCTTATAGACATCAGCTAGCGCCTCTTGCAGTACATCCTCTGCATTTTGGGTATCAAAACAGATGACCTTTGCCGCGCGAAGAAAAGCCTTCTGGTTTTCGCGTAACCAGAGGGTGAACTCAACTTGATTCTGTTGATTCACAAGAGCTCCATGCGCGAAAGGTTACCGCCTACTAGGGCTAAAGAGCGACGAGGCGAGCAGAACGGAAAGTCCAATAAAGACCGCCCCCGCGCCAGCCGATGCCGCAACAAGCCCTGCGGCGATAGGGACTAAGAACTGACCCAAGCGATTACCCATTAAACGCGCTGAGACTGCAAGGGCTCGCTCTTGCTCCAAAGTTTTCTGAGCAACCAATGACATCGTCAGAGGTTGTCCGATACCGAGTGAAAAACCAGCAACCAGAACCACCGCCCCAAGAGTTAACGGTGATTTTGCAAAGGCCATTGCACCGCACATCAGAACAGAAACTCCGGTGCTCCACATCAAGAGTTGATACGTACTGAAGCGATCACTCAAGCGCCCCAGAAATAATCGAGAGATCATCGCAGTTCCTGCACGCAAGGCAAGGATGGCTCCGATGGCATATGGTGAAAAATTATTCTCAGTTCCAAAAAGCGGAAGAAATACGACGAGCACATCCGCTGTTGCCGAGATTGCAAGAGAGAGATAAATCGCAGCAAAGATGCCAGGTTTCTTTATCAAACTCAGCGCAGCTGAATATGTTCCTGTCTCACTCGATTTCACTTCGACGCTAGGTCGTTGATTGCGCCAACTAAGAACTGGGATAAGTGCGATGAAACAGATGAGAACACCTAAAGCGAAAGCGTTTGATGTTGATTTAGGTAAGTCACCATTTGATCCAGCAACAATCGTTGCCAGAAGTGGACCCACCATGTGTCCAAGGGATGCGCTAAAAGTGTAAAGGCCGAAATATCGGTCGTATCCATCTTCTGGAGCACGCAGTGCAACCATCGTCTGACCACCCACCATGCAGGCAAGGTGGGCTATACCCGCTACGCCTGTTGCAATGGCAAGGAGAAGCAGAGAGTTCGCAAAAATGAGAGCAAGAGAAGTCAGCAACATCGCCAACGTTCCGGCAACAATAAATTTGCCTTCGCCCAATTTTCCAACGAGAGTTCCAAATTGCAGAGCAAGCAGTACTGGAAAAAGAGCGTAAAGAGCTGCGATTAAACCAATCTGAGCTGGGCTGGCATTTAATTCGATCGCCTTATAGGTAATCATGGGGCGAAGAATATAGATCGTTGCCTGAGTCAGCGTTGAAGAGAGGATGAGTGGTTTAGCCCAAGGAGCTAATCTTTCTCTCGACATCTATTTGTTTAGCGCGAGCTTCTTCTTAAAGTTCCAGACCAGCGGCCCAATAATCACGGCAAAGAGCGCTAGGTAGAGAATTTTAGAGATCGATGTCGCATAGAGAGCGCTGATATCACCAAAGCTAATTTGCAGTGCGCGGCGCATCTGAAGTTCGGCCATTGGTCCAAGAATTAAACCAATAATCAGTGGAGTAATCGGGACTCCGAATCGCCTAAAGACAAAGCCAATGACTCCAACCCCGAGTGCAATCCACAGGTCAAAGATTGCATTATTTGCAACATAAGCGCCCATGAGTGCAAAACAGGTGATTCCTGAAAATAGATATGGACGCGGGATTTTTAACAATTGAACCCAGACGCGGACAAAGGGAAGGTTGAGTAGTAAGAGAAGCGTGTTGCCTACAAAGAGAGAGGCGATCAAAGTCCAGACAATATCTGGATTAGTTACAAAGAGAAATGGTCCTGGTTGGATGTTATATGTTTGAAATGCAACCAAGACAACTGCTGCAGTCGCAGAAGTTGGAAGCCCCAGAGCAAGAAGTGGAACAAGTGCGCCGGCGGCATTTGCATTATTTGCAGCCTCAGGGCCCGCAACTCCTTCAATCGCGCCTTTACCAAATTCATCTTTATGTTTTGAGAGCGCCTTCTCTGTTGCATAACTTAAGAAAGTTGGAACTTCAGATCCACCAGCAGGGACAATTCCGAGAGGAAAACCAATTGCCGTTCCGCGGAGCCATGGCTTCCACGAACGCTTGAGATCCTCGCGAGTCATTAAAGCTTTGCCCTTCATGGGGACAATGCTCCAGCCCGTGGCCTTTGCGCGGCCTGCAATATAAAGCGCTTCACCGAGTGCAAAGAGAGAAACGATCACAGTTACTGTTTCGATTCCATCAATTGCGTGAAGGTTGCCAAAAGTAAGACGCACGGCGCCTGATTGAAGATCTGAGCCAACAAGTCCAATTGCAAGACCGACTCCAAGAGATGCCATTCCGCGCAACATTGAGTTGCCGAGCAAAGTTCCAACTGTTGTAAAAGCTACAAGCATCAGCGCGAAGTAGTCAGCAGCTGTGACGCGAATTGCCCAACCTGCAAGTGATGGAGCTGCAAAAGCTAAGATTCCTGTTGCAATTGTTCCGGCAATGAAAGAACCAATTGCAGCAGTTGCGAGTGCTGCACCAGCGCGTCCACGCTTGGCCATCTGATGGCCTTCAAGGGCGGTAATAACAGAACCTGATTCACCAGGGGTATTGAGCAAAATCGATGTGGTCGATCCGCCATACATTGCCCCGTAATAAATTGCAGCGAACATAATAAGTGCTGCAGCAGGGCTGACTGTATATGTGATTGGCAAAAGAAGTGCGATCGCGAGTGCTGGCCCGATACCTGGAAGTACTCCGACAAGGGTTCCAAGAATTGTTCCAATAATTCCAAATCCTAGATTTGTTAGTGTGAGAGCTCCAGCAAAACCATGGAGTAGTGACTCGACATTGCTCATGCTAGAAACCCAAGTATTCCGGCCGGCAAGTTAACGTTGAGGCCTTTAGAGAATGCGATATAGACAACGAGAGAGAAGATAACCGACACTGCCAAATTTTTAAGAATTTTTGTGGCGCCAAAAGCATACGAGACGCCCCAAAAAACGAGAGAAGTTGCTATGACAAATCCTGCGCGCTCAATTAAAACGGGATAGGTCAACATCGCACCAGCAACCATAGAGAAAGATTTGTAATCAGTCTTATCTACAAGGTCACCAAATTCGGTGCCCTCAGGAACTCCTAGATTTCCACGAAATATCTGGATAAAGAGTCCAAGTGCAATTGCGATGATAAAACCACCTACGAGGTAGGGAAAGATCTGCGGTCCAATAATTCCAGAGCCTGGAGGTACGAGCATGTTAAATGAGTCGAAAACGACTACTAACCCAAGAATCAGGAGAGAGCCTGCAAAGGCAAGCTCTCCCCCGATTTTTTTATTGATCAATTGGGTTTATGCCAAACCGAGTGAAACTAGTGTGGCTGTGATTTCCTTCTTCTGTGCAGCTAGGAAGCTAACGAAAGTCTTCCCTGACTCATCGAGGTTTCTCCAGTCTTTAGCAACCAGTGTCGCCTTCCATGTAGCACCTGCACGTGTGAGTTCTGCAGCCTTGAGCCAGTTGACTCGCTCTGCCTCAGAAAGGCTAGATGGAAGCATTACTCCACGCCAGTTGCTATATGTGAAATCAATTCCTTGGGCAACCAAAGTTGAACCCTTAATTGATGCAAGGCGCTTAGGTGATGACAAAGCAAGAACGCGAAGCTTTCCTGACTTTACATATGATGTGAATTCAGATGTTCCTGAAACTCCAGCAACTGTCTGCCCACCAAGGACTGAGATGGCAACATCTTGTCCGCCTGAATAAGGAATGTAGTTGATGTCTACTGCTTTAACTCCAACTTTAGATAGCAAAAGTCCTAGGTAAACATGATCAACGGTTCCCTTAGATCCACCAGCAAAAGGAATCTTTGGGTCAGCTTTAATGTCATCAAGAAGTTGATTGATGTTGCGGTACTTAGAGTTTGCTGGAACAACAATCGCTTCGTATTCGCGCATTAAGCCAGGACCTGCAATAGAATCTTCAGGCTTGAGAGCAGATTTTGTCGAAGCAACTCCTGCAAGCATTGCAAAGCCAGTGATGAATGCAATGTCTTTGCGGGCCTTCTGATCTAGGAAGTAACCAAGACCAACAGTTCCTGATCCACCTGATTTATATGAAACGGTGTAATCAGAGAGCATGCCTTCTGCTTTCATAGCATCTGCAAATGCGATCGCAGTGGTTCCATAACCGCCACCGACGCCAGATGATGCAACCCATTCAAGCTTTGTGAGTGGAGTTACATTCTTGTACCACCACTTGAGCTCGCCTTTGAGTGAGCCAGTTGTTACAACTAAACAGGTGAGATCTGAGCCTTCAACGCCACGACCCGGCGCGGTACGGCCAGCCTTTATGCAGTCATCTCCAACCTTTGCAATTGCTGCAGCCTTAGGGGCAGCGCTTGCAATTGGCGCAGTAGACGCAACAAGCGCCAGCGCTAGCGATGCAATAACTGCACCAGTAATTTTTTTTCTCATCATAAGTGAGTCTCCTTGTGTATCTATCGACCAGAGGGTTTGGACTTCGCAAGACTAGGGCGTTATTACTAACCGGTAAAGGGTTTTCAGTAACTATTTACAACAAATCACTGCAAAAGGTCTGAAATCTCAATTCCAAGTGGGGTCAACCCGCTTCGTCCACCATCAATTGCCGTCAATACAAAAGGTTTTCCATCTGGCAAGATCGCATAAGAATTTTCGAAGTGAGCGCCACGAGATTTATCAGTCGACACAACGGTCCAATCATCTTCAAGAACACGAGTCTTTGCTGAACCCCGAGTAATCATCGGTTCAATTGCAAGGGCCATTCCAGTAACAAGCTCTGGGCCATATCCACGTTTTCCAAAATTAAGTACATGCGGCTCTTGATGCATCTCGGTACCAATGCCATGGCCACCATATTCTTGCAAGATTCCGTATTTGCCTTGTGATTTTATATATTGCTCAATTGCATGTCCGATATCGGAAAGGTTTGCACCAAGTTTCCCTGCTGCGATTCCGCGCCACATTGATTCTTCGCAGACATCCATCAAGGCTTGATCTTGGGGATCGACGTTTCCAACGCCGACAGAGAAAGCTGCATCTCCATGCCATCCGTTAATAATTGCTCCGCAATCAATCGAAATAACATCGCCATCATTAATGATGCGATCTCCTGGAATGCCATGAACGATCTCATCGTTAATGGAGATACAAATCGTTGCCGGGTAACCGTGATAGCCGAGGAAGTTTGATGTCGCTCCCCCGCGCTTAATATTTGCCGAAGCCATGGCATCGAGAGCATCGGTGCGCATGCCTATCTTGATTGAGGAGCGCAGAAGTTGCAAAGTTTCCCCGACAAGTAAACCTGCACGACGCATCGTCTTAAGTTGATCGAGGTTCTTATATTGAATCGCCATTGTTTTATTCGCTCTAGAAATATCTTTAGTGAACGCGGCTAAGAGCAGAAATTGCATGCTCAGTTATCTCTGCAACTGGCCCACTTGCTGGAACAGTAACGAGAAGGCCTTCATTTCGATAGAAAGAGATAATTGGCGCTGTCTGCTCTTCATAAACTTCTAGGCGGCGAGCAATGACTTCTTCCTTATCGTCTTCACGCTGGTAGAGATCAGCTGCCCCGCATGAAGGACAGGCGCTTGCGCCGGCCTCTGCTGGCGC
>CANJXW010000034.1 GCA_947478965.1 Candidatus Nanopelagicaceae bacterium
CAGTACAAACCTTAGCGAATTCGAGAGGCCAGCGCACCTATGTAGGCAACTCCTGCAACGCGCGCCCTGCGAAGAGTCGAGGTCTTTGCTCGTTTGTTAAAGATGTCATAGCCGATCTTTTCAACTTCATCAACGATTCCGCAGTAAAGCTCACTCGCAGCGCGAATACAGGGTCTGCTTGTCTTATCGAGAAGGGCGATACCTGGAGCTGCCTCTCGTTGTAATTCTCGGACTCGCTCGATTTGAAACTTTAAGGCGCTGATAATTTCTGGAGTAAGTACGCGCGCTTCAAGCATTTCTCGCGTGACGCCATGTTCTGCAAGTTCATCAAGCGGAAGATAGACGCGTCCGCGCTCTAGATCTTCACCAACATCGCGAATAAAGTTTGCTAACTGAAAAGCAACCCCAAGTTTCTTCGCTGCTTCTAGCGCTTGCGGGGTTGGATCGCCAAGGATCGGAACCATCTCAAGTCCAATAACCGCAGCAGAACCGTAGATGTACGTGTAAAGATCATCATATGTTTGATAGTGAGTGACGGTGAGATCCATCTCCATGGAATGGAGAAAATCAATAAAGTGTTGATGGGGGATTGCAAAGCGATTGACTGTATCGATTAGCGCCATACCTATTGCATCCTCGCTTTTACCTGATGCGAGGCCTTGCATGACTCCATCGCTCCATGTGCGCAAGTGTTCTGCTTTTTGGGCAGGTGTAAGAGTAGAAGCTAAATCATCAACGATCTCATCGGCATAGCGTGCAAAGCCATAGAGCGCATGGACGAAGGGGCGTTTCGATGCAGGCAAGAGAAGGGTTGCAAGATAATACGTTTTACCGTGGAGTGAGTTAAGACGCTTGCATTCGGTATATGAAGCACGAAGTTGCGAGCCAGAAATCTTCGCCTTATCTAGTTCGCTCACTTACTTAACCGGACCAACAATTCTCTCTGCAGCAAGGCGACCAGAAATCAAAACCATCGGTACTCCGACTCCAGGCTGTGTTCCAGAACCAGCAAAGACTACATTTTCAAAACCAGCTGCAATATTGCGCGGTCTAAAGGGACCGGTCTGGAAGAAGGTATGTGCGCTTGCAAAAGGCGCTCCTTGTTCCATTCCCTGTGCTTGCCAATCAAGAGGGGTCGTGAGAACTTCTGTCTCGATCGCATCACCAAAACCTGTATATCCACGATCTTCAAGGGTCTGGACCATCTGATCGCGATAAGGAGCAGCTTGTTTCTTCCAATCGATATCAGCAGTCAGATTGGGAGTTGGGTAGAGAACGTAGTAGCTCTGCTTTCCTGGGGGAGCAAGAGTTGGGTCATCATGTGTTGGGATCGTGACAAGAACAGATGGATCGGACATAAGTTGCTTCTTGGTGATGAGTTCGTCAAAGACGCCATCCCATGATTCGCCGAAGTGAATATTGTGATGCGCAACGTGGTCATACTTCTTTGATGATCCAACGAGCAAAGTTGCACACGATGGCGAGTACTTAAGACGCTTGACTGAAAGCGGAGTCTTTCCAAGAAGATCACGCCATACAACGGGCAGGTCTGGGTTCATCACAACAACGTCGCACTCAATCCGTTCGCCTGTATCGGTAAGAACAGCTTTAACGCGAGAGTTCTGAATATCTAACTTTGTGACCGTAGTGTTGTATTTAAATTCAACGCCGTGCTTTTGCGCAGCAGCTGCAAGTGCGCGAGGTACTGCGTGCATGCCACCCTTAGGGAAGAAGACTCCATTGACTGAGTCCATATAAGCAATGACGGCATAAATAGCAAGCGCCTGCTGTGGACTAACGCCCGCATACATCGCTTGGAATGAGTACACCTTCTGAAGGCGTGGGTCTTTCATAAATTGATTGACCTTGGGTGCAAGGCGTCTAAATCCACCGAGTGCGATCAAGCGCGCAAGGTTTGGGGTTAAGAGGTTAAAAGGTGAATCGATATTGCGATCGATAAAGTCGTTCATTTCATATTTATATAACTTAGTTACAAACTCAACATATTTGCGATATCCGAGAGCTTCTTCGGCGCTGACGGTCTTGCGAATCTCTTCTTCCATCGCCTGGGTATTTGCATGTACATCAATCTGAGTTCCATCTGCATAAAATGCTCGGTATAAAGGTGAAAGTGGCATGAGTTCTAGCCAATCTTTCAAATCTTCCCCAACGCAGTTAAATGCATCATTGATAAGTGATGGCATTGTGAGAACACTTGGCCCGGTATCAAAGGCGTAACCATCTTTATTGAGTAAACCATTGCGACCACCAGGAACGGATTCGCGCTCAACGACGGTGACTTTGCGACCTGCGCCAGCTAAGCGAAGAGCAGTACTGAGACCTGCCAGACCTGCGCCAACAACTACAACGTGATCGGTGGGTCCCTTGATACGAGCTGGCATTAATGGCTCCTACGAATTGCGCTTGTGGCGAGTTCAATCAGAAGTTCTCGCGCCGAGGGTGCTATTTCATCAGAGTTTGCAGCTTCCAGCGCGCTAGAAAGGAGCCCATCTATGAGATCTTCGACATCTTTTACTGCCCCAGTTTCAATGATTGCGGCGCGCACATCTTCGACTTGCTTGGAGGTCAGATCTGGATCCCCGAGGCTAGATTCGATGATCGAACGCTGGTTGTGATTGGCTTTTTCTAGCGTCATTGCCATGAGAACAGTGCGCTTTCCTTCGCGCAGGTCATCTCCTGCAGGCTTGCCAGTAACGGCAGGATCGCCAAATATTCCAAGAGCATCATCGCGTAATTGAAAAGCTTCACCAAGAGGCAAACCATAGGAACTCAAGATGTACATGAGATTTTTTCTCTCACTCGAATCTCTGTGCGCAAGAGCAAGGCCAAGATGGAGAGGTCGCTCAATTGTGTACTTTCCAGATTTGTAACGTGCAATACGAAGTGAGCGATCAACGCTGGGTGTTTTTTCTCCCGATTCGCGAACATCGAGATATTGACCCGCCATAAGTTCGATACGCATCTCATCATGAACGGTGAGTGCAGAGAGGAGGGCATCGCTCGTGACACCCGATGTATGCAACATGTGATCAGACCACACAAGCGCAAGATCTCCGAGAAGAACAGCTGCTGCTTCTCCGAATTTTCCAGAGAGGCCAGCCATTGCTCCCTGTTGATGTAAGTTTTCAAAGTGTCGATGGATTGCAGGTTTTCCGCGGCGTGTATCAGAACCATCCATCAAATCATCATGAATAAGTGCGCAGGCTTGTAAAAGTTCAAGGCTTGTAAATGCACGGATATCTTCTTGCGTTGGCGTAAGCCCTGATGCGCAGAAACCTGCATATGCAAAGAGTGGACGAAGGCGTTTTCCGCCATCGAGAAGAAAGGATTCAAGCGCATCACATACAGGGATGAGCTCTGAACCAATTTCGCTCAGGTATTCCCGTTGTAGCGTGAGGTATGAGGTGAGTTCGCTATGAACCTCTTTGCGAATGAGCGAGAGCGCGCCTGGTGCATCGTTAGTCACGGCGCAACGGTACCCTGAGCGCGTGGAGATGCGCATACCTATCGAGGGCGAAGTTACGTACTCCTTTGAATTCTTCCCTCCGAAGGATATTGAGGGTGAAGATCGTCTCTGGAGCGCAATGGGCGCCCTGGAGGAAATTTCCCCAGACTTTATTTCAGTGACCTATGGCGCAGGTGGAAGTACGCGAGATCGCACTATTCGGATTACATCTGAGATAACTGCGCGCACAGGAATCCCCACTGTTGCACACCTAACGTGTGTTGGCTCCACCCGCGATGAACTCCTTGAGATATTAACTCGCTACAAAGATGCAGGAATTCACACCATCCTTGCTCTTCGTGGAGATCCTGCAGGAGGTCCTCGTGCTACCTGGGTCACAGCGCCACAAGGACTCAATCACGCCGATGAACTCGTCTCACTCGCTGCAGATTTTGGTGGATTTAAAATTGGCGTCGCAGCATTTCCTGATGGCCACCCTGCATCGGATGGAAACTTTGAGAAAGATATTGAAGTTCTCCTTCGCAAAGAAGAGCGCGGGGCAACTTTTGCCACAACTCAATTCTTCTTCGATGTTGATAAGTGGAAAGTACTAACTGACCGCCTGGCTGCAAAGGGATCGAACCTTCCGATTATCGCTGGCATTTTGCCGGTGACAAGTGTTCACCAGCTCACGCGTATGGCCGAACTCAGCGGAACGCCAATACCTGTTGCGATATCAGAGGCATTTGCAAAGGTCGAATCTAACCCTGATGATGTTCGAAAGCTTGGCGTGGAGATCGCAACCAAGCTCTGCGAAGATCTTCTCGAGGCTGGCGCACCTGGACTCCATTTTTATACAATGAATACATCTACTGCAACACGAGAAATTTTCGCGCAGATTAAAGATAAGAGGAGACGATGAAGAGAGAAGATTTCTTTTCCAAATGGAGCGCCCTTCACGGTGGAGCCCAGATCTCTGGAATCGTAAAAGCATGGCTTTCGATTTCTTACCGGTGTGCACGAATATCCTCAGCGCTGCATATCTCAGCGAACTTTTTAACCCTGCTTGGTGTTCTTTTCGCAATCGCCATGGTTGCAAGCCCGCTCTCGTTGTTGTGTATTCCTCTCCTAGTTCTCTCGCTCTTTTCTGATGGAATTGATGGAAGCGTTGCGATGTTTCAAGGGCGCGAGAGCGCTTGGGGAGCGATATTAGATTCTGTAGCAGATCGCATTACCGAGGCTCTCTGGCTATTTATCGCCTATAAGGTAGGTGTTCCAGCGTGGATCGCTATAACGCTCTGGCTGATCGCATCGACTCAGGAATATATGCGCGCTCGAATCGCATCACTTGGATTTTCAGATATTGGCGTTGTGACCCCTGCAGAGCGGCCAATGCGTGCAAGTTTGCTCTTTATTCTCTTAGTTAGTTACCACCTAGATTTCAGCTCCGCAGTGTTTCTCTCATCTGCATTTCTTCTTCTGCAAAGTTATAGCGCTTACCTAGTCGCACGAAGTGCTTATCGCGCGCTATCTGCTTAATGAACTTCTTTCTTATTTAACACGGCAAGGGTAACCATCTCGGCGCTCAAACCAACAAGAGGTAAGCCGCCACCGGGATGAGCTGAACCTCCAACACAGAATAAACCTTTCAGAGGAGATCTATTCTTCGCACGCAAAAATGCAGAACGCGCACCATTGCTTGACGTTCCATAGATCGAACCACCTGGCGCCATGACAGTTCGCTCAAGATCAGCAGGTGTTCTTATTTCAAGTACTTCAAGGCGGGAGCGGATATCAATTCCTTGGGATTCGATCTGATCGATAATTTTCGCGGCATAGAGTCGATTAAATTCAGGATCGCTCCAGTTGTACCCATCGACCCCTGTTGCGTCATGTCGTGGGGCGTTGACGAGAACGAACCACGCTTCGTCACCTTCTGATTTCACCATTGTTGCATCGCGTGGTGCGCAGATATAGATCGTTGGATTTTCTACAGGTACTTTTCTATCAAAGATTGCATCGAATTCAGCATCGTAATCTTGCGGAAAGAGAATTGTGTGGTGCGACAGAGGCGTTGCATCTTTATCAGCGCGAAGCCCAAGGAGAAGTGAGAAGCCCGCAAGAGATGGTTCTGATTTATTAATCGCTCTTCGCGTTGCGCGAAGTCTTGGAACCCTTCCCTTGATGAGTGAGTTATAGACAAGACCCGCATCGGCATTTGCAACGATGACATCGCATGGAAGGCAATCTCCAGAATGCGTGATGACTCCGGTGACTCTCGTCTTATCGTGGGTTATCTCTGAGATCTTGTTTTCGAATTCAAATTTCACACCAAGATCCAGACAGCGTTGATAGACAGCATCTGCCAAACGGCCTACGCCACCTGTGATATGCCAGGCTCCAAAGGCTTCTTCGACAAAGGCGATAGAGGCAAGAACGGCAGGTGCAACCCGAGGATCTGATCCGCTATATGTTGCATAACGATCAAGAATCATCCGTAACTGTGGATTGGGAAGGTTGAGATCGCGCAGAGATTTCCATGGCGCAATAACGCGTAGATCACGAAGTAGCGTAGGTCGCTTCAGGAGCGAGAGTGGAGACTTCAGTTCCGATTCTATAAAGGGCGCTCTGGAAACATCCCACATAGCTTCGGCAGTTCTCATGACCGAATCCCATTCGAGCGATGCTTCTTTACCCAGCACCTTTTCAATGGATGCGAGAGTC
>CANJXW010000035.1 GCA_947478965.1 Candidatus Nanopelagicaceae bacterium
GCAGAACTTGCTGCTCGCGTAGATGAAGATTACAAAGATCGTGACCTCTTACTCGTAGGAGTACTCAAAGGTGCGATTATGGCGATGGCGGATTTAACACGCGCTATGCAACGCCATATCGAAATGGATTGGATGGCTGTTTCATCCTATGGTTCCGGAACTAAATCAAGTGGAGTTGTTCGAATCCTCAAAGATCTAGACCGCGACATCACCGGACGTAATATTCTCATCGTCGAAGATATCGTGGACTCAGGTCTTACGCTCTCATGGCTTAAAGCAAATCTTCTTTCACGCGGAGCAGCAAATGTAGACATCCTTGCGATCTTGCGTAAACCAGAAGCGGCAAAAGTTGATGTTGAAGTTAAGTATGTTGGCTTTGATATTCCATCTGACTTTGTTGTTGGTTATGGACTTGATTTCGACGAGAAATATAGAAACCTCTCCTTTATTGGTGTGCTCGCAAAGCACATGTATTCATAAGAAACGAGCGCTAGATATATGAGCAGTATCAACCCATTGAAAAAGAAGGTGAAGCTACCAAAGCCTTCAGATAAGAACGCTGCCAAAAAAGTTCCACAAACTCGTTTTGGCCGACTCGCTCGAGGACCACTCTTCTGGATCATCGTTGCGATTCTTGGCGTCTCAATCTTCGGTCAGATATCAAGCGCAGGTAAGAGTTATCAAACAATCACGACATCACAGGCACTCGATGCCATCGCTAAATCAGATGTGGAATCTGCTGTTGTCATTGATAAATCTCAAAAGATTCAACTCATTCTTAAATCTGGAAAACTCATTGAGGGTTCCAACAAAGTTGAAGCTTTCTATGTCGTCCGACAAGAGCCAACAATTATTGATGCGCTCACTGGCAATCCGCCACCACAAGGATGGAATGTTGATGTCCCAACACAGTCACTCCTTGTAAGTTTCCTCTTCTCCTTCGCGCCATTCTTGATCATTGGTTTCCTCTTCTTCCTGATGATGAGCCAGGCCCAAGGTGGCAATAAGGTCTTCTCCTTTGGAAAATCACGCGCAAAACTTCAAAATAACGATGTTCCGCAGAGCACCTTTGCCGATGTTGCAGGCGCTGATGAAGCGATCGCAGAACTTGAGGAGATTAAAGATTTCCTCGCTAACCCTCCAAAGTACGCACTGTTGGGTGCAAAGATTCCAAAGGGAGTTCTCCTCTATGGCCCTCCAGGAACTGGAAAGACACTCCTTGCTCGCGCAGTAGCTGGCGAAGCAGGCGTTCCTTTCTATTCAATTTCTGGTTCTGATTTTGTAGAAATGTTTGTTGGTGTCGGCGCATCTCGCGTTCGTGATCTCTTTACCCAAGCTAAGGCGAATGCACCAGCAATTATCTTTATCGATGAAATTGATGCTGTCGGTCGTCAACGTGGCGCAGGTATGGGTGGCGGACATGATGAGCGCGAACAAACCCTTAACCAACTCTTAGTTGAGATGGATGGCTTTGAAACTAACGCACAAGTTATCTTGATCGCTGCCACGAACCGTCCTGATGTTTTAGATCCTGCACTACTTCGTCCGGGACGTTTTGATCGTCAGATTCCGGTAGATCGACCAGATCTCAAAGGACGTGAAGAAATTCTTAAAGTCCATGCAAAATCAAAGCCAATTTCCGATGAAGTGGATTTGCTTACCTATGCACGTCGCACACCTGGATTTACCGGCGCCGATCTTGCAAATGTTCTTAACGAGGCAGCGTTACTTGCTGCGCGTGAAGAGCAGAAGGTAATCTCAAATTCACAGATCGATGAAGCGATTGATCGCGTCATGGCTGGACCTCAACGTAAGTCACGGATCATGTCCGATGCAGAACGTCGTGTGACTGCCTATCACGAAGCAGGTCACGCACTCGTTGCTCACGCTCTGCCACACACAGATCCAGTACACAAGATCACGATCATGCCTCGTGGTCGCGCACTTGGTTACACAATGGTTCTTCCAGATGATGATAAATATTCGACAACTCGCAATCAACTTCTCGATCAACTTGGATACTCACTCGGTGGTCGCGCTGCTGAAGAACTGATCTTCCATGATCCATCAACAGGAGCATCGAACGATATTGAGAAGGCAACTGCTTTAGCCCGCGCAATGGTTACTCAATATGGAATGACTGAAGCAATCGGGGCAATTAAGCTCGGAACGGATGCTTCTGAGCCATTTATGGGGCGCGATTATGGACACCAACGCGATTATTCAGAGAGCGTTGCTGCAATGATCGATGCAGAGATCCGTAAGCTCATCGAAAATGCACATCAAGAAGCTTTCGATATCTTGGTCGCAAATAGAACAATTCTTGATGAGATGGTTCTTATTCTTCTTGAAAAGGAAACTCTTAATAAGGAAGAGATTGCAGAGATCTTTGCAAAGGTAACTCCTTGGGCGCATCGACCAGCATGGACTGGTTCCATCACTCGTGTGCCTTCAAAGACTCCTCCGGTTGAAGTTCCAGAGAGAATCGCAGTTGAAGAAGTTGTTGCGAAGAAACCACGTCGCGCAAAGAAAGCAACTTCAGATTAATGAGTGACCTATCTCCTGTAACTATGGGGCCAGATGATGGTCGTGCAGTGAGCCCATTCGATGAGGCTCGTGCAGAAGCTGCCGTTCGCGAACTCTTACTTGCGCTGGGTGAAAATCCAGAGCGTGAAGGTTTGAAAGATACGCCAGCTCGCGTTGCTCGAGCTTTTAAAGAAAACTATGAAGGACTTTGGCAATCACCGAAAGATGTTCTCACAACAACATTTGATATCGGACATGAAGAACTTGTGATCATTCGCGATATTGAAGTCTTCTCACATTGTGAACATCACTTGACGCCATTCCATGGCGTTGCACATGTTGGATACATCCCAAGTGGAAAGATCACCGGACTTTCAAAGGTAGCGCGCCTTGTGGACCTTTTTGCGCGACGCCCTCAAGTTCAAGAGCGACTCACAACTCAGATCGCAGATGCAATGGTGGAGATTCTCAAACCTATGGGCGTTATTGTCATTATCGATTGCGAACACCTTTGCATGTCAATGCGCGGAGTCCGAAAGTCGCAAGCACGCACTACTACGAGCGCGGTTCGTGGCGTTCTTCGCGATCCTGCTACGCGAGCTGAAGCCATCAGCCTTATTACAAATAGGTAATTTCAGATGTTGGTAATGGGAATTCTTAATGTAACTCCCGATTCCTTTGCAGATGGCGGTGCGCACGATACCTTTGAAAAAGCTGTTGCTCGAGGTCTCGAGATGGTGCAAGAAGGCGTAGATATCATCGATATTGGTGGCGAATCCACCCGCCCAGGTGCAGATCGCGTCAGCGCCGAGGAAGAACAAAGGCGAGTACTGCCTGTTATCGCTGAGCTTGCAAAGAGCGGCGTTTCCATCAGCATCGACACCATGAGATCAGAGACTGCCGCGTTAGCCGTTGCGGCAGGTGCCACAATCGTTAATGATGTAAGCGGCGGCCACGCAGATCCAAAGATGCATACAACTGTCGCACGCCTTAGCTGCAAATATATCTTGATGCATTGGCGCGGACATTCGAAAGATATGAATTCACTCAGCACCTATGACGATGTCGTACGCGATGTTAAATCTGAGATTATGAGCCAAGTTGAGTTGGCGCTGCGCGCCGGAATTTCGCGCTCGAATATCGTGATCGATCCAGGGTTAGGTTTTTCTAAAGATGCAGAGCAGAACTGGGAGATCATCGATCGAATCAGCGAATTCGATGAACTTGAACTGCCCATGCTTGTGGGTGGATCACGGAAGAGATTTCTAGGGGGCGAAACTCCAGATCAGCGTGAGAGCGCAACAATCGAACTCACGCGCACCCTTCTTGCTAAAAAGATCTGGGGAGTTAGAGTTCATAGCGTGAGACCACATCGAGAAGTGATAGATCAGCCATGAGCGATCAGATAAGAATTTCAGGGATCAAAGCCTTTGGATATCACGGAGTCTTCGAACATGAAGCAGTTAATGGACAAGATTTCTTTGTTGATGTTCTCTTAAACGTTGATCTACACGAGGCAAGCGTTTCCGATGATCTCACCCAGACCGTTGATTATGGAAGCATCACTGACCTTGTCGTTTCAGAGATAACGGGAGATCGAGTACAACTTATTGAAAGACTTGCAGGACGTATCGCAGATGTAATCAAGGAGCAGTACGCAAAAGTGATATCCGTATCTGTCACAGTGCATAAACCTCAAGCACCAGTTAACGCTCACGTAGCCGATATATCGGTAACCATTACGCGATGAGAGCGGTAATTTCACTCGGAGCAAATATCGGAAATCCTCACGAGCAAATGGAGCTTGCAATTGCGATGCTCAAAGAATCCACTGATCTCATAGCTATTTCATCGCTTTATACAACTAAGCCGGTGGGTGGCCCAGAGCAACCTGATTACATCAACGCCGTATGTATTATCGAAAGCGATCTTCCCGCCATGGACTTACTTGATCTACTCCATGGCATCGAAAAAACTCTTGGTCGTGAACGAAATGAACGATGGGGTCCGCGAACCATTGATCTTGACCTCATCCAATACGGGACCCTCTTAAGCGCAGCAGATGAACTCACCTTGCCTCACCCACGAGCACATGAGCGTCGCTTTGTGCTTGAACCGTGGCACGAGATCGAAGCTAAGGCGATTTTGTTAACCCATGGACCAATTTCTGATCTTTTGGAGCAATTGCAATAAGGCTCTAAACTTCTAACTTCATCGCCCGGTACCTGAAAGGACTGGAGCCTAGATATGAAGATTGTCACCAGCGCTTCCGAGCTTCCTTCTGGCTGCGCATTTATTCCAACTATGGGCGCACTCCATGATGGCCATGCCAACCTCTTTCGTGCTGGTGGAAAGTTAAATGGCTCCGTTGTCGCAAGTATCTTTGTAAACCCACTCCAATTTGAAAACGAGCAAGATTTAAAGACATATCCCCGTACCCCAGATAGAGATATTGAAATTGCCGCAGCAACTGGTGTAACCCACCTCTGGCTCCCTCGATATGAAGAGATCTATCCGGGAAATATTGAATTACTCTCTGCTGGGCCAATAGGAGATTTGTTCGAAGGAAAATCACGTCCTGGACATTTTGACGGAGTAGTCACCGTTGTTCGTAGACTCTTTGATTTAGTAAAACCACAGCAAGCAATTTTTGGTGAGAAAGATTTTCAACAACTTACGTTGATTCGCAAGGTTGCAGGCGACGTTGAAATTATCGCGCACCCAACTGTTCGCGAAGCAGATGGCTTAGCTCTCTCATCGAGGAATGTACGTCTCAGCGAATCTGGGAGATCTGCTGCACTTGTCATATCTCGCGCACTCTTTGCAGCATCGATTGAAACAAGTCTTCAATCCGCGCGCAAAACTCTTCTTGAGACCCTTGCCCAGGAAAGCGCGTTCACAGTCGATTACGCCACAATTATTGACGAGAATGAGTTCACCGAAGCGAAGATTGATACCAAATCTAAGCGTGCGATCATCGCTGGGTGGATAGATGGCGTCCGTTTGATCGATAATATGCAGATGCAGAATGTGGTGTTGCCATGAAACTCCTAGCGCCACAACCTGGATGGACCGCGCGCGCTGATGTCATCGTCGTGGGCTCTGGAATCGCAGGACTTACAACGGCGCTACAAGCTCGTACATATGGTCTCTCAGTTTTACTTGTTACCAAATCAAAAGTTGATGAGGGTTCTACAAAATGGGCACAAGGCGGAATTGCAGCAGCGCTTGGACCTGGTGATACACCTGATCAACATTTAAAAGACACTCTTGTCGCTGGCGCTGACCTCTGCGACATTGAAGCAGTTCGCGTCCTTGTTACTGAAGGACCAGAAGCTGTTCGAAAACTTATTGCTCGTGGTGCAATCTTTGATAAGGAAGCAGATGGAGAAATTGCGCTTACTCGCGAAGGTGGCCACCTACGAAATCGAATTATTCACGCCGGGGGAGATGCAACAGGAGCTGAAGTCTCGCGCGCGCTTCTTGCCGCAGTTCATGATGACCCTGAGATCGAAGTTGTTGAAGATGCGCTTGTGCTTGATGCGCTCAAAGATAAAGATGGAAACGTTTGCGGCGTTACCTTGCACGTTATCGGTGCAGGAAGTCGCGATGGCGTCGGGCAAGCTTTA